>NZ_DBMAFI010000018.1:0-65609 GCF_057864385.1 Bilophila sp.
CTTCCCCCGAACCCCCATCCCCTCCCTCCGAAGACTTTCCGTTGGTGGGGAGGCTGCGCGTCGGGAGTCCCGTTGGATGTTGGGCCTTTGGGGGCGGATGTGGGGCGCGCGGGGTAGGGGGGTATTCCCCTGCCGGCGGGAAGGTTTTGGCTCTTTGGTCAAAATAAAGGGAACGTGCCGGCCTTTGGATGGTTGGGGATCCATATGCCGCAACGGTAGTTTTTTGGGGGAAGGAGCATTCGGAAGCCCGTACCCCCGATAAAGGAAAGGCTCTGTTATGGTTTGTGGTTGTTTCATTGCCACAGTGCGGTGAAAATACGGCCTTTTTCTCCGGTTTTCCCCTTGGCGTGATTCACGGCCAAGGCATTTTGCCGGTTATCCCTGTGGAACTTCAAGGAAAAAAGCATCAACCATTTTCTATAACACAGCCAAAGGAAAAGAATGGAAGACGTACAGAACAGTCCGGCTCCGGTGGCGTTGCCCATCGACCGGGTAGGGGTCAAGGGGTTGAAGCTGCCTTTGCTGGTGCGGGATCGCGCGCAGGGGACGCAGCATACGGTCGCCAATGTGGACGTCAGCGTGGACTTGCCCGCCGCGTTCAAGGGTACGCACATGAGCCGTTTTGTGCAGGCTTTGGCGAACTGGACAGAGGATTTGGACTACGCGGGGATGAAGCGCCTGCTTGAGGACGTGCGGGAGCGCCTGAACGCCCGCCGTGCGCATATCGTTTTCCATTTTCCGTATTTTGTGCAGAAGAGCGCCCCTGCGACGGCCTGCCCCGGCATTCTGCCTTACGAGTGCAGGCTGACCGGGGAACTGCCTGAGGACGGCAAGCCGTCGTTCCTGCTTGAAGTGACGGTTCCCGTAATGACCGTATGCCCCTGCTCGAAGGCCATCAGCCGTGAAGGGGCGCACAGCCAGCGGGCGGACGTGCGCATAGCGGTTCGGATGCGCGGGTTCTGCTGGATCGAGGATTTCATTGAGATCGCCGAGGCGTCCGGCTCGTCGCCCGTCTATTCGCTGCTCAAGCGCGAGGATGAGAAGTTTGTGACCGAAGACGCCTTTTCGAGGCCGACCTTTGTTGAGGACGTGGTGCGCAACGTAGCCAGCCGCCTTGCCGATCATCCGCATGTGAGCGGGTTCCGCGTCGAAGTCGAGAGCTACGAGTCCATCCATGCCCACAACGCCTTTGCGTGCATTGAGCACGGCGTGACGCTGTAGGCATTGAAAAAATACGTGTTTTTTAAGGCTGTGTTATAGAAGATGGTTGATGCTTTTTTCCTTGAAGTTCCAAAGGGATCACCGGAAAAATGCCTTAACCGCGGATCCCGCCAAGGGGAAAACTGGAAAAAAGCTCTATTTTTTTACCGCACTGTGGAGATGAAACAACCACATACTCTAACAGAGCCTTTTTTAATGAAATGTGTTGGGAAGGGGGGCTGAAGGATTTCCCCTTCCTTTCCCGTAATGCCGCCCAGCCTGAGCCGTTGCCTGAAAAGGGCGCAGAGGGCGGGAAAGCCTTTTTCAAGGCTGTGCCATAGGAAATGGTTGGTGATTTTTTTTCTTGAAATTCCAGGGGAATAACCAATAGGGCGTTTTCATGTTGAAAAGGCTCTTCCGGCTGCGGGAAGCAGACGGTCGCTGCGAAGGCACAAGCACAGTGTGTTTGCGCTGTTCAATGCCGGAGCGAGCGCGTCTTAAACGTTAAAATGGTAAAATGTTAGGCTGTGCCATAGAAAAAGGTTGATGCCTTTTTGTATGACGTTCCAAGGGAATAACCAACAAAATGCCTCAGCCATGAAGTCCGCCAAGGGGAAAACTGGAGAACAGGCTGTATTTTCAACGTGTGTAGAGATGAAACAAGCACGTACTATGACAGAGCCAAATGTCAAGTTGCTCGAAAATGTCCCAATCATGGAGTCCATCAGCGGAAAAGTTGGATAAAAAGGCTGTATTTTCACCATGCTGTGGAAATACAGCCTTTTTATCCAGTTTTCCCATCGACGGAATCCATAGCCAAGGCATTTTGCTGGTTATGCCTTTGGAACTTCAAGGAAAAGCACCAATCATTTGCTATGGCACAGCCTTAAACGGCCAAAACGCCTGAACGGATTCCGTTCAGGCGTTTTGGGCTGTACCCTGTGATAATTCTGGGCCGTTTCCCTCAGGGGGCTACTTCCTGTAGATTTTCACCAGATTGGTGCCGCGGGGCTGTGGGGAAGAGGAGGTCGGCTGTCCGGCGGTGATGACCACATCTTCACCGATCCCGAACAGCGAGGACGAGGCGATGAAGCGTTCGGCGCGGGCGAGATGGCCCTCGTTGTCGCTGCCGACCTGATGCGGGAGCACGCCCCACGAGAAGTTCAGGGCCTTGAGGCTGGTCACGTCGGGGGTCAGCGCATGGATGGTCTGCACGGGGCGGCGCGCGGACAGCAGGCGGGCCGAGCTGCCGGAAAGGCTGTGCGCCACGATGGACTTGGCGTTGGCCTTCTGGGCCAGCAGACAGGCGGCGTAGGCGAGGAATTCGGCAGTGCCGTCGTTTTCGGGCTCCGCGATGCGGCGGGTCTCGGCCATGAGCTCTTCGGCCTTGGAAGCGATTTCGCTCATGAACTGCACCGTTTCAACGGGATAGTTGCCCATAGCCGTTTCCTCGGAAAGCATCACGCAATCCGCGCCGTCCAGGACGGCGTTGGCGACGTCCGTGGTTTCGGCACGGGTCGGGGAGGGGCTGGACACCATCGAAAGCAGCATCTGCGTGGCGACGATGACGGGCTTGGACGCCCGGTTGCAGGCCCGGATGATGCGTTTCTGCATGGCCGGGAGCTCAGGCAGCGGGCACTCGATGCCGAGGTCGCCGCGGGCCACCATGACGACGTCGACTTCCTTGAGGATGGCGTCGAGCCGATCCACCGCGTTGCGGCGTTCGAGCTTGGCGATGACCGGGATGTCTCGGTCGCTGTGGCTGCGGATGATCGCCTTGGCTTCGCGGATGTCTTCGGGAGACTGCACGAAGGAGAGCGCCACGGCGTCAACGCCGAGGGCGAGCCCGTCCACAAGGTCTTTCTTGTCCTTTTCGGTAAGCGCGGGCAGAGGGATGGACTTGCCGGGCAGGGCGAGGCCCTTGCGCGAGGTGACGATGCCGTTGTTGTTGGCTTCGAGCTTGAAGAGCCCATCTTTGCGGTGTTCGACCACTCGGAACTGGAGGGTCCCGTCAGCGAGTACAAGGCGATCGCCCTGTTCGAGTTCGGCGAAAATTTCGGGGTGATCGAAAGGGATATACGGGAGCTCGTCATTGCACATCAGCGCGGAGAGGCCGAGCAGAAGCTGATCGCCCTTGAGCACGTTCAGGGAACCTTCATTGGGGAAGGTGCCGATACGGATCTTGGGGCCGGAGAGGTCTTGGAGGATCGTGATGGGCGTCTTGTGGACGATTTCCAGTTCGCGGATCATCTTGATGAGGTCGACGAAGGAGGAGCTGTCGCCGTGGGAGAAATTAAGGCGGAAAATTCGGACGCCAGCCGCGATCAGTTTGGAAAGGACGTCACGTTTGTTGGACGCGGGGCCGATGGTTGCCAGAATTTTGGTTTTCATCAAGGAATCCTTTTGTGCCGGCCTTTCAGAGCAGAAGGGCACGGGTCGTCCGCCGTCTTCCGGCGATGATCGAAATGGGGCCGCCTTTCGGGGCACAGAGAGACGCTTAATGTGTTTTTCCTGCTGTTTTCGTCCCCTGTCAAGTCTTTTGGGCGCGCCCGCATGAGAAAGGAAGCGGGGCCATCGCCTTGACTCAGGTTCTGCCCGCGCCGTATAGCTTCGGGAGCGTCTTTCCTTTTGAAACGAAGCGCCGCCTGACCGCGCGGCGTTGTTTTCCCATTTAACGACGGCTGGAGCATGATGAAGCAGATTGCATGGGATGAAGTGATGAAGCGGCTGGAAGTGGCCTCGAAGATTTGCAACGACGCCTCTCCCGTTCAGGTGGAAGGGCCCATTCACGTCGGTGTCGACCTTGGCACCGCCGACGTGGTGGTCATGGCGGTGGACGACAACGGGGTGCCCGTGTCGGCGTTCCTTGAGTGGGCCACCGTCGTGCGTGACGGCGTGGTCGTGGACTACCACGGCGCAATCACCATCGTAAAGCGGCTTGTGGGCATGACGGAGGAGCGTCTTGGCCGGAAGATCACTGAGGCGTCCACATCCTACCCGCCCGGAACGGATGCCCGGCTTTCGACGAACATTTTGGACGCAGCCAACCTGCGCCTTGTGAGCACGGCGGACGAGCCGAGCTGCCTTGCGCGTCTGGCCCGGCTGGATCGCGCTGCGGTCGTGGACATCGGCGGCGGCACGACCGGTACGGCGGTCATTTCCAACGGCAAGGTCATCGCCTCCGTTGACGATGCCACAGGCGGGCATCATGTGACCCTCGCCATGTCCGGCGCGCTTTCGGTGCCCTACGAGGAAGCCGAGCTCAAGAAGCGCGGTGCGGACAACCGCCAGTACGCGCCCATCGTGAAGCCGGTTTTCGAGCGCATTTCCGACATCGTGAAGGCCCATATTTCCGGCCATGCCGTGGATACCGTGTATCTCACCGGCGGCACGTGCTGTTTCCCCGGCATCGCGCCCCTGTTTGAAAAAGAGCTCGGCATCAAGGTCGAGTGCCCCGATTATCCCCTTTTGCTCACCCCCCTCGCCATTGCGTGCCTGCCGCTGATGGAAGGGTAGGCAGTAGGCGGGGTGTGGAGAATATCGGGGAGGGGGAGAAGGAACCCTTCTGGAGAAGGGCTTCCTTCTCCCCCTCCCCGAACCCCACCCCCTCATCCTCCTAAGACTTTTCTTTTTATCGAATCCCTGTTCGCAGCGTTCCCGGTCAATGGCGGGGCGGCGTTGCAGAGGAAACGGGAAGGGTACGCCATAGTAATCGGTTAGTGTTTTGTTTTTGGCTGTGTCATAGAAAACGGTTGATGCTTTATTTCCTTGAAATTCCAAAGAAATAACCAATAAAATCCCCCAATCACGGAGCCCACCAGCGGAAACATTTGAGAAAAAGCATATATTTTCAGTATATTGCTGAAACAAAACAACCATGTACTATGACAGAGCCTTTTGTTTTTGGCTCTGTCATAGAATATGGTTGTTTTATCTTCACAGTAAGGTGAAAAGAGAGGCTTTTTCTCTCATTTTTCCATTGATGGACTCTATGGCTGGAGGGGGTTATCGGTTATTCTCTTGGAATTTTTGAGAAATAAGGCGTCAACCATTTCCTATGGCACAGTCTTTAGTCATAGCTGTGTCATAGGAAATGGTTGACGCTTTCTTGAAGCTCCAAAGGGATAGCCAAATAAAATGCCTCAGCCATGAAGCCCTTCAGCGAAAAACTGGAGAAAAAAGCTGTGTTTTCATCCTATTGTGGAGATGAAACAACTACATCCTATGACAGAGCCTACATTTTGAATGGATATTTGATAAGGTGCCTCCACCATAGGGTCTGGTAACGAAAATATATGAGGAAAATTCGGTAGGTTGATTATGCTGTGGAGGGAATCTGCCATATCTTAGCCAGAGACAAAGAAAAAGGCCGCATTGTTACCATACTGTGGAGATGGACAAACACATCTTATGGCAGAATCAAAGCCAACCTCACCCAAGGGGCAATACTCTCAGAAAAATAAGCCTCACAGATTCTTTTCAGCCGCCTTTCGAGACAACGGAACTCCTGCTGCGCGGCCTCCCCACCAGTCAAAGTTTTCGCGGGGAAGGGGAGGGGTTCGGGGAGGGGAAGGGGAGCCTTTTGGAAAAGGCTCCCCTTCCCCTCCCCGCTTCTCTTACTTCTTCAACATCCCCATCGCCTTGTCCGCGACAGGGCCGGGCAGCATCCCGGTGAGGCAGCGGGGATCGGGGCAGTGGTTGCGGTTGCAGTGCTGGCAGGGAAGGTTCAGGGCAATGTCGGTGTGTTCGGGAGAGGGGAAAGTCCACGCCGGGGAGGTCGAACCAAGCACGGTGAGGGTTGGCGTGTCCACCGCCACGGCGATGTGCCGGGGTGCGGAACAGTTGCCGATGTGCAAATCCGCTTCCGCGATGCAGGCCGCCATTTCCCGCAGCGACAGCATCCGATCCGGCAAGAGCAGCGAACCGGCGGGGCAGAGGCGGGCCAGCTCCTGAATTTCGGTTTCCTCGCCCGGCCCCCAGAGAGGCAGGAAACGCAGGGAGGCGTCGCGCTCCGCAAGCAGGCTGACCAGCCCGGCGTAGTGCGCCAGAGGCCAGCGGCGCGTGGGCTGGCGGTGCGTGGGGTCCAGCGTGATGAGGCGCTGATCCGGCTGCAACCCCGCTTGGGCGAGCAAGGCGCACGCGAAGGCGTGTTCCCCATCCGTGAGATAGACGCGCGGGCGCTCGCCGTTCCATTCGATGCCGAGAGGGCGCAGTACGCTGGCCTTGCTCATGGCTGAATAGCCGTCGAGCATGTCGGCGGAATGCGTGTACAGCAGGCGCGTGTACCACGGCGGCGTATAGGAGAGGCGGACTGGGGCGCCGGAAAAGGCCACCACCCAGCGGCAGCGTGGAAGCTGCTGAAAATCCACGACGAGATCGTAGCCTGTGCGGGCGACATGCCAATACCATGCGATCTCTTGGGGCAGGGAGGACAGAAGTTTTTTGTCCAGCTTCCATACCTTGCCGAGATGCGGGTTGTGCTCAAGGAGCGGGGCGCACTTTTTTTCGGTCAGCAGGTGGATTTCGGCGTCCGGGTAGCGCCGTTTGAGCAGCTCGATGGACGGCGTGGCGAGCACCACATCCCCGATCTGCCTGAGCTGGCAGACAAGGATGCGCTGAGGCGAAAAGGTGGCGAGATCGACGGCCATTACAGTGCGCCCACTTCTTCCGCGATGCGGAGGCACATGGGTGCCTTGTTCAGCGTGTACAGGTGGATGCCCGGAGCGCCATTGTCCAGCAAGGTACGGATCTGCTGCACGGCAAACTTGAGGCCCGCTTCGCGCACGGCTTCCGCGCCGCCCTTGGCATTGGCTTCCTCAAGGGCAAGGTAGAGTTTGCCGGGGATGTTCGCGCCGCACAGGGCGAGGGTGCGCCGGATGGATTCGAGGCTCTGGATGGGCAGGATGCCGGGGATGACCGGGATGGACACGCCCATGTCGCTGAGCCTGTCCACAAAATGGAGGTATTCGCGCACGTCGAAGAACAACTGCGTGATCACGAAGTCCGCGCCTTCACGGATTTTGGCGACGGTGTAGCGCCAGTCGCTGGCGAAGCTCGGCGATTCAGGATGGGGGGCCGGATATCCGGCGACGCCGATGCCCATGTCGGGATAATGCGCCTTGGCGAAGCGGACGAGATCCGCGGCATGGCGGAATTCGGCGGTTTCCCAGTCGATGTCCTGCCCCTTGGGGATGTCGCCGCGCAGGGCCAAAACATTATCCACGCCGTTGTCGCGCAGGCGTTGGAGATATTGCGTGATATGCTCCTGCGTCGCGCCGACGCAGGTCAGGTGGGCCATCGTTTCAAACTGGAATTCTTTCTTCAGGTGGGAAACGATTTCCAGCGTAGCGTCTTGGCTGGAGCCGCCCGCCCCGTACGTAACGGAGGTGAACAGCGGTTCCAGCGGAGCCAGCCGTTCGGCCATCTTGAAGAAATCCGGCCATTGGTCAGGGTCTTTCGGGGGAAAAAATTCAAAGGAATAGAAAGGTTTGCCCCTTTCCGCAATGAGTTGGCCGATATTCATGGAAAACCTCGTTTCAAAAGTCAGTCATAATCCCAAGTTCTTTATTCTATGCCGGATTTCCGCGAAGGGCAACGCCCCGCCGTGCGTTGGGAAGGGGGCGCCTTTCGTTCTGCGGCGCTCATGCCGCCCACGGCTTTGGGAGGGCCCCGGTGCGTTGCGCCTTTGCTGGAATTACCGTAAACTCTGGTTATTCGGGGCATTGGAGACCTGATTATCATGACGCTGCACCTTTTTTTATCCATACGCCATGCCATATGCCGCGGCGGACGCGGCCTGTTCCGGCATGAGGGAGAACGGCGGGGGCGTGATCAAGTCCACGGCGGCTACGACTTGTGCCTCGCGCCGCTGGCGTTCGCCGTGTTCCGCCAGTTGTTCCTTTTGTGCGTGCTGGCGTTGTCCTCCGTCCCTGCCTGTGCTGAGGGCATGCCTTCCGAGGCGCAGGATGGGCTCACGGCCATCAAGAACGCGCTTGTCCCGCCACAGCCGGGTGTGGCGCAGCAGGCTCCCCCGCCTCCGCCGCGCTGGGCTTTTGAGGCGCTCCCGCCGTGGGAAAAATTGGAGGAAGGCCTCCAGCTTGGTTTGTTCACCGCGCAGTTCGACGGGGGCGAGCCGTTTGAAGTGGTATTTTTGCGCATTGATCCCGCATACTTCGATTTTACTGTGGAAACGGCGAGTTTTGAGGGGCAGTCGCTGCCGCTTGAGGCTTGGGCCACGCGCAAGGGATTGATAGCCGCCACCAATGCCAGCATGTATCTGCCCGATGGCGTTACGAGCACAGGCTATCTTCGTACCGGCGGGACAATCAATAACGGGCGCGTGGTATCCAAGTTCGGGGCGTTTTTCGTCGCTGGCCCGGACAGCCCGGATTTGCCCGGCGCGGATTTGCTGGATCGTTCCACGGACGACTGGGAGAACCTGCTCCCGCATTACAGTATGGTCGTGCAGAATTACCGCATGATCAGTTCGGATCGGCGTCTGCTCTGGAAACCCGGCGGCCCGAAGCACTCCATTTCCGCTGTGGCCCGTGACGGCACGGGGGCCATCCTGTTTATCCTGTGCCGGGAACCGATAACCGGCGTGGATTTTGGGGCGCTTTTGCTGGCGTTGCCCATTGATGTCCGGGTGGTGATGTATACCGAGGGCGGAAGCTTGGCTGGCCTGTTCCTGCGCACTCCAGCCCGCAGCCGGATCTGGCTGGGGCGTTCCCTGCCGGAGTTCTGGGCTTCTGGGAGCCTTGGCGCTCCGTTGCCCAATATCATCGGCGTCCGGCGCAAACACTAGCGGCCTTCCCGCGTGTGTGGGGAGGTTGCCAGCGGCCTGCATCTGGTGTGGCCCTCTGAGAGGGGGCTCCGGGTACGAGATTGCACCCGCCGCAGGGTGAGCCGGGAAGACACGCAAAAAGGGGTCTCCGTGTGCGGAGGCTGTAACCCGGAAGCCTCGGAGATATCGGATAAGGGTTTTCCTGTGTGCGGGGAGGTTGTCCACGCGCTGGAGCAACGTGCTTCGGGTTTCTGAGTAGGATGATTTTCATGGAGTTTGCTCCACGCGCTGAGGTAACACGCTTGTCGGGGGGGATTGCCTGCTCTGCGGACGGAACCTGCTCCACGCACAGGGATAATGTCTTGCGCGAGGTCGTGCAGGCTGCGGCGGACTGGTGTCTGCCCCACGCACGGGGGAACGTCTCGAAGGAGGCTGGGGGCAGGCTTTTCAATGCGCGTCTGTTCCACGCGGGGGGAACATTTCCTTTCCCCTCCCCGACTGCTCGTCAGTGCTTAGTCTGTTCCACGCGCGTGGGGAACGTCTGCATGTGTTCGATGCCTTCCTTTGTACGTGGAGGCTGGTGAAGCAAAGCCGAGGCGCATTGCTAAGAAATGATGGCCTTTCCGTGTATGGGGCGGCCTCAGAGGTGCGCTTTTCTGGTTTTGCCGGGAACTTTCCCCGTGTGAGGAGGGTTTGTCCTGCCCTAATGAAGGGGCGGCGTCCGTCAGGAGTTTCCCCCTGTGCGGGGAGAGTTTTTCCTTGTGCATGGCTTCGGACTGCGCCTGCTGCGGTTTCCTCCCTGTGTGGGGGAGAGGTTTTTGTGAAGGTAAAGGGTGTCCATCTGAAGGTGTGAGTTTCTCCCTATGTGTGTGGGAAAGGTTTTCCTGCTTCGATAGGTATTCCGTTTTGTTGTTTGATGTTTTCCCCGTATGGGGAGAGGCTTTCCCGACGGAAGCCCCGTCGTAGCCATTTTCTAAGGGCTTCCCAGTATGGGAGGCGTTTTTTGGCCCCTATAACGCCCGCCGTGAGTGAGGCGATCCGCCGCCCGCGTGCGGCAACTGAGGAATGACATGAAACTGTATGTCGCAATGGTGGGGTTGCCCGCCAGAGGCAAGAGCACGCTGGCGAAGCGTATCCGGTCTGGGCTGGAGCAGCAGGGCATCCGCACCGCAATTTTCAACAACGGTGAGCTGCGCCGGACGCTTTTCGGCCTTGAGAGCGGTTCCGCCGAGTTTTTCAATCCCGACAACACGCGCGCCCGGCGGCTGCGCGATCAGATTACGCACCAGAATATGGAGCGCGCCCGCGCGTGGCTTGATGATGGCGGCGACGTGGCCATCATCGACGCGACCAATGGGACGGTGCAGCAGCGTGTGGATCTGAGCGCGACGCTCCGGGATCGGCCCATCTTGTTCATCGAATGCGTGAATGATGACCCGTTGCTGTTGGATGCCTCCATCCGGCGTAAGACCCGCCTGCCCGAATTCGCCAACATGACGCAGGAAGAGGCTGGGGAAAGCTTCCGCAAGCGCTTGGCCTACTATGAGAGCGTATATGTGCCTGTCCGCAAGGAACGGTGCTGGATACGCGTGGACGCCGTGGACAGCTGCATTCAGGACGAAGCCCCAAGCAACGACCTCCCCTATTATGCGGCTATCCGCGACATCATTTCTTCCCGCTGGGTGCAGGATCTGTACCTCGTGCGGCATGGCGAGACGGAGTATAACCGCGAGGGCCGCCTTGGAGGGGATCCGTCTTTGACCGCCAAGGGGAGCGAGCAGGCCGAAAAGCTCGCCGCGCATTTTGAAGGCGTGGATCTTCCGTACATTTTTACGTCCACGAAGCAGCGTTCCGCCGAGACGGCCTCGCCGTTGCTGCGTTCGCGCCCGAACACCATCAGCATGGCCCTGAGCGAGTTTGACGAGATCAATGCCGGGGTGTGCGAAGGGATGCGCTATTCCGACGTGCGCGACAGCATGCCTCTGGAGTATGAGGCGCGTTCTCACAATAAGTACGGCTATATCTATCCCAACGGTGAGAGTTATGCGATGCTCAAGGAGCGCGTGGCCCGCGGCTTGCGCCGGGCGTTGTTCCTGTCCGGCGAGGGGACGCTCATGATCGTCGGGCATCAGGCCATCAACCGCACGCTGCTGTCGCTGTTCCTGTTCCAGAGGCCGAGCGATGTGCCCTATACCTATATCCCGCAGAACCAGTATTACCACATCACCATCACGCAGCGCCGCAAGCTGTTTGAAATGATCCGGTATGCGTAGCAAGGGGGGGCTTTTTTAGGAAGGCTCCGTCAGAGTATGCGGTTGTTTATATTTACAGCAGGTTATGTTTCAAGAGAGGGTTTGTTTTAATAACATATTGAAATAATTTTATATTTTTGATAAAAATCTGTAATTTGGCGTTTATATTTTCCAAAAAAATCATCATTTCAAACTACTTCATAAACCCTTTTATAAAACAAAGCCTTACAGTATGGTGAAAATGTAGGCCCTTTCTCCGGCCTTTCCGTCGATGGGCTCCATGCTTGGGGCTTTTTATTGGTTGTTCCTTTGAAATTTCAGGAAATAAAGCATCAGCCATTTCCTATGCCACCGTCTTTAGGGATGCCCGTGCCCTGAACGGATAGGCGGTTGATTCCCACGCGGGGGGCGGCTTCCGTTTGACAGGCGGCATTTTTTTCTCTATACAAAGGGTTCAAGAGAGTCGGGCGGCGGTGGCGCCGCCAACCCCGCCAGGTTCGAAAGAAAGCAACGGTAACGGTTGTTCGCCGGGTGTCCGACTCTCAAAAAGCGCAAGCCCCTTTAGGTTTGCGCTTTTCGTTTAGGCTGTGTCCTAGAAAACGGTTGATGCTTTATTTTCTTGAAATTCCAAAGAAATAACCAATAAAATCCCCCAATCACAGAGCCCACCAGCGGAAAATTTGGAGAAAAAGCATATATTTTCAGTGTATTGCTGAAACAAAACAACCATGTACTATGACAGATCCTTCGTTTATGCGGGTACCGCCGCAAAGGAGGGAGCCATGAATCATGACTGTGCCGTCGGGTATGCGTCGGAAGCGGACATTAACGCTTGGATGGAGCTGGCCGCGCTTGTCCGCGATGCCTTCCCCGGTCTGTCGCTCGGCGAGTACCGGGAAAATCTGCTGAAAGCCATCGCGGAGCGGCGGGCGCTGTGTGCGAAGGATGCAGGCGGACTGCTCGGCGTGCTGATTCTTTCGGAGCAGTGTGACGGCATCGGCTTCCTCGCCGTGCATCCTGAGGCGCGGAGGCGGGGCGTCGCTTCGGCCCTTGTCCGCATGATGCTGGGGGCACTCCCTGCCGATCAGGATGTCTTCGTAACGACGTACCGGGAAGACGATCCGCTCGGCGCGGCCCCACGGGCCCTGTACAAGCGCCTCGGCTTCAAAGAGGCCGAACTGGTCACGCGCTGCGGGTATCCGTGCCAGCAGTTTGTGTTGCGGCGCGGTTCCGTGTGAAAGCCTGCGGGCAATGCTTCCCTGAACGGCAAGAAGCCGCTTCCTTCCAGAAAACGGGAAGGAAGCGGCTTTGTTACATGGAAAGTGTGAGCAGGGATTGGATAAGGCCAAAAGTTTTTGTAGGGGAAAGGGGCACGGGCTGTACCGGCAGTTTTGGGAAAGGGAAAGGGGAAACATGGGGGCTCCCCCTTTCTCCAGAAAGCTCCCTTTCCTCTCCCCGATATGCTACCCCCAAATCTTCGCCTTCAAGACATCCAGCGCCTCGTCAATGCCCGCAGGGTTCGTGCCGCCTGCCTGGGCCTGATCGGGGCGTCCGCCGCCGGAACCGGCGATGGGCGCGGCAACCTCCCTGATCAGCGCGGGAGCGGTAAAGCGTCCGTGCAGGTCTTTGGAAACATACAGGATCATGCTCACCTTGCCCTCGCCCACGGGGGCGGCGAGGCAGGCCACGCCGGAAGGCATCTTGGAACGAATGTCGTCCATGAGCTCGCGCATGGCCTTGATATTGCTCATCTCAAGTTTCGCAGCAAGCACCTTTACGCCGTTGATCTCCACGGCCTTGGACATGAGATCCCCGCCCTGCCCGGATGCGGCCTGCGCGGCGGCCTTTTCCAGATCCTTGCGGAGCCCGCGGTTTTCCTTCTGGAGGCCCTCCAGCTTGGCGGCGAGGCCGCCGGGCTGCGTCTTGAGCATGGCCGCAAGCTGGTGCAGCTCTTCGCTCATGGCGCGGGCGTGCCTGAGGGCGTTCCAGCCGGTGGCGGCCTCAATGCGGCGCGTGCCTGCCGCGATGCCGCTTTCGGACAGGATGACGAAACTGCCCGCCTGACCTGTGCTGTTCAGATGCGTTCCGCCGCAAAGCTCCACGGACTCGGTGTGATCCGGGGTTCCGATGGTCACCACGCGCACGGTGTCGCCGTACTTTTCACCGAAAAGCGCCATAGCGCCCATGTCGATGGCGGCCTGCTGGCCCATGAGCTTGGCGGTCAGCGGGTAGTCGGCCATGATCGCGGCGTTCACGTCGCGTTCCACGGCGGCCAGCTCTTCCGGCGTCATGGGCGCGATGTGCGAGAAGTCGAAGCGCAGGCGATCCGGCGTGACAAGGGAACCCGCCTGACGCACATGGTCGCCGAGCACGCGGCGCAGGGCCGCATGGAGCAGGTGCGTGCAGGTGTGGTTGCGGGCCGCGTCGAGGCGTGTGGATTCGGTTACGGTCAGCGCCACTTCCTGATCGGGAAGCAGGGTGCCGCCGTCCACTTCGATGTGGTGGACGGTGAGGTCGGCGGAGGGCTTCAGGGTGTCGAGCACCTTGGCGGATCCGGCAGGGGCGGCGAGCAGGCCCGTGTCGCCGCACTGCCCGCCGGACGCGCCGTAGAAAGGCGTCCGATCGGTAACGACATAGCCCAACGAGCCGCCGGGCAGGGCTTCGACGGGCAAGCCGTCGCCGTCGAGCAGGGCCACGACGCGGCCCACCCCGGTCAGGGCGGCGTAGCCGAAAAATTCGGACTTGAGGCCGTCCTCAAGCAGGCTCTGGAAGCGGGAGGCGATGTCCTTTTCGCCGGACCCCTTCCACGCGGCGCGGGCGCGCTGCTTCTGCTGGCGCATATATTCGTTGAAACCGGCTTCGTCGGCCTTGAAGCCGCGTTTTTCGGCCACGTCGTTCACGATGTCCAGCGGGAAGCCGTAGGTGTCGTACAGCTTGAACGCGGTTTCGCCGGGGATGAGCTTCTCGCCCTTGCCGGCGAGGGCGTCCATTTCCTCTTCAAGCATGGCGAGGCCCTTGTCGAGGGTGGAGGAGAAGCGTTCCTCCTCCTCGCGGGTCACGCGGGCCATGAAGTCGGCGCGGGCGCGCAGTTCGGGGTAGTCCTCGCCCATGACCTCCACGACCTTGAGCGCGGTCTTGTACAGGAACGGCTCCTGCATCCCCATGAGGCGGCCGAAGCGGAAGGCGCGGCGGATCAGGCGGCGCAGCACGTAGCCGCGGCCTTCGTTGGAGGGCAGGATGCCGTCCGCGATCATGAAGGCGATGGCGCGGCTGTGGTCCGCGATGACGCGCAGGGCGGTGTCGTTGTCGGCATCGTCGCGGTAGCGGACGCCGGCGAGCTCGGCCATGTAGTTGATGAAAATCTGGAACAGGTCGGTGTCGTAGTTGGAGCGCACGCCCTGGCACACGCCCGCGATGCGCTCAAGGCCCATGCCGGTGTCGATGGAGGGGTGGGGCAGGGGGACGCGGGAACCGTCGGCAAGCTGCTCGAACTGCATGAACACGAGGTTCCAGATTTCAAGGAAGCGGTCGCAGTCGCACTTGCCGATGCCGCAGTCCGGGCCGCAGGCCATGTCCGCCCCCTGATCGAAGTGGATTTCCGAACAGGGCCCGCAGGGGCCGGTGTCGCCCATGCTCCAGAAGTTGTCCTTGTCGCCGAGGCGGAAGATGCGCTCAGGCGCGACGCCCGCCACCTTCTGCCAGAGCTCGAAGGCTTCGTCGTCATCCTTGTAGACGGTGACGTAGAGCCTGTCCTTGGGCAGCTTCAATTCTTCGGTGATGAACGTCCACGCGAAACGGATGGCGTCCTCCTTGAAGTAGTCCCCGAAGGAGAAATTGCCGAGCATTTCAAAGAAGGTGTGGTGGCGTGCGGTGCGGCCCACGTTGTCGAGGTCGTTGTGCTTGCCGCCGACGCGCAGGCACTTCTGGGAGGTGGTGGCGCGCACGTAGCCGCGTTTTTCCTGCCCGCAGAAAATTTTCTTGAACTGCACCATGCCCGCGTTGGTGAACAGCAGGGACGGGTCGTCGCGGGGGATCAGGGAAGAGGAGGCGACTTCGGTGTGCCCGTGTTTTTTGAAGTATTCCAGAAAACGGTGGCGGATTTCATTGGCTGTCAGCATACAGGCTCCTGCGGGTGTGGAGGGATCGGGGGATGGGGCCATGCCCGGAGGCATCGCCTTGGGAAAGGTTGGGCGGGGAGGGGGCCCCTCCCCGCACCGGATCAGGATCAGATTTCGTCGTCCATGTCGTCGACGAGGGGGACGTTTTCAACGTCCGGGGCGGTTTCCTCGGCGGCGTGCACGACAGGCCGCGGGTTCATGCCCAGATGCTCGATAAGTTGGCTTTCGATGGCGTTGCGCAGTTCGGGGGTTTCGTCGAGCAGGGCACGGACTTTTTCCTTGCCCTGGCCGAGCTTTTCGGCCCCGAAGGCGAACCATGCGCCGCTCTTGTCCACGATGCCGGCATCGACGCCGAGGTCGATGAGCTCCCCGGAACGGGAAATGCCCGTGCCCCAGATGATGTCGAACTTGGCTTCGCGGAAGGGCGGGGCCATCTTGTTTTTGACCACCTTCACGCGGGTAAGGGAGCCGTAGGCTTCTTCCTTGTCCTTGAGGGTCTGGATTTTGCGGATGTCGAGGCGCACGGAGGAGTAGAACTTGAGCGCGTTGCCGCCGGTAGTCGTTTCCGGGCTGCCGTAGCCGGTGACGCCGATCTTCATGCGGATCTGGTTGATGAAGATGACGGCGGTGCGGGACTTGTGGATGGTGCCGGTCAGCTTGCGGAGGGCGTGGGACATCAGGCGGGCGTGCCCGCCGACCTGCGTTTCGCCCATCGCGCCTTCGAGTTCGCTCTGGGGGATGAGGGCGGCCACGGAGTCGATGACCACGAGATCCACCGCGCCGGAGCGGACGAGCATGTCCGCGATTTCAAGGGCCTGCTCGCCGTGGTCGGGCTGCGAGATGAGCAGTTCGTCGGTCTTGACGCCGAGGCGCTTGGCATAGGCCACGTCAAGCGCGTGTTCGGCGTCGATGAAGGCGGCCGTCCCGCCGAGCTTCTGGCATTCCGCAATGACGTGCAGGGTGAGGGTCGTCTTGCCCGATGATTCGGGGCCGTAGATCTCGGTGACCCGGCCCTTGGGGATGCCGCCGATGCCGAGGGCGAGGTCAACGCCGATGGAGCCGGTGGGGATCACCGGGACTTTGACATGGACGTCATCGGAAAGCTTCATCACGGCGCCTTGGCCGAATTTGCGTTCGATGGTTTCAAGGGCTGTTTTCAGCGCCTCTTGGCGCGCTTCTTCAGGGGTAAGGGTTGGCTTTTTTGCCATTGGGGGAAACTCCATAAAGGTAGACGGGGTTTGCCGGGATAGGCTTCCCGAATCCGTTTTTATACCAAAAGCGCCCGGATCGGGCAACCTGATTACGGGCAGGCGATCCCGTATGTCAACGGATTCCGCAGGATAGAAAAAGGGGAGAGGCGTTCCGATCCTCCCCCCCTTGTTTTGCCCCGGATCGGGCGGCTATTTCTTTTCCAGATCGGACATCAGCTCCAGAGCCGTTTTGGGCCCGGTGCTCACGTCCAGCTTGATGGAGGGATCCTTATAGGGCAAGGCGTCGATGGCTTCGATGGAAAGCGGCTTTTCCGTATTGAAGATGAGGCGGACGGCGCCGGGCTTGTCGAGGTATTCCATGAGCTTTGCCGTGTAGTCCGTCCATTCGGCGGCGATGAGGTATTCCGTGACATACCTCTTGGCCGTATCCACGCACTGTTCGGGGGCCAGGCCCATGAACTTCTGGCCGAGGATGCCGAGGCGGGGCAGGAGACCTTCATCAGCGTATCCGAGCTCCAGATGGCTGAACTTGATATTGTTTCTAACAAAGTCCTCAATGGCGGACTCGGTGGCGGGATCGTTAATATCCTTGGTTTTATTGATAATATCCAAGAATTTTTCATAGGGGAATTCGCCCTTGACGGCGAAGTCGGCCGTGCCGAGCTTGGCGACGCTGAGGGAGGCGGTGCTGTTGAAACGGTTGTCCTTGTCGGGCAGGGAAACGGCATAGGATGCGCTGGCGTCTATTTCCGGCACGCCCATGACCGAGAGCAGTTGGAGTTCCGGCATGAGGGCCACGGGCATCTTGAGGTGTTCCAGAGACACTTCAAGGGCATAGGGGGAGGTCGAAGGGTTCGCGATGTTCAGCTTGTCCAGCGAAACATCGAGCAGGATGCTGTTGGTTTTGAGATCCTTCAGGGAAAGGAGGCCGACGAGCGGCTTGGGCCCGGCGAAAAAGCTCTGGAAGATCCCGATGGCTTCATCGTCGCTGGTTTCGATGGGATCCATGAGGTAGAGCTTCTTCATGACATCGCGGGGCGGCAGGTTCATGTTTTCGAGCCGGACTTCACCGATCGTCAGAACCTCCTGCCCCCTCAGGCTGAATACGAACCCGTTTGTCACGGAAGATTCCAGATGCCCTTTGGCATAGGATTTCTGGACGGCGGAATCGGTGGAGAGGGCGAAAGGCATCGCCTTGCTCGTTATCTTGACGCCGGAGGCGGCGTCTTCCTCATAGGAAAGGCCGTAGATGATCGCCAAGGCCATTTTCAGATCGTTGCCTTCGGCGGTGTCCAGCAAGGTCTTGACGGCGGCTGTTTCAATGGCGACGCCCTTGAAGGTGCGGAGCCGTACCGTAATGTTCGGTTCGGGGCCGAAGGACACGTTCTGCAGGGAGATCTCGTCAGCTACGGGAAGTTCCGTTTCCTTGATTTCGCTCTTGGGGTCGCGCAGCAGCGAAAGCAGGGTGGTTCCCGGATTTCGGACATCCAGCGTTTCGACGGCAACGGACAAGGTATCCTTCGTCTCGGTAGTGCACGTCATGCGGACGTTTTTGAGGACAAGATGGTTGCCCATCAGCGTATAGGAAACATCTCCAAGCTCCACGCGGGCATCCTGTGGAGTTTGAGCCGCCCATGTGCGGATGGCGTCAACGACGGCGTTTTCAAGATAGCGCATCCCGCCGTACCCGACGGCGATGACGGCGACAACGGCGATGCCGAGACCAATGAGGCCTTTCTGAAGTTTGGACAGAGCCATGACTTTCCTCGAAGAAGGTTTGACGGTCGTCCATGCGTGGCATGGAAAGAGCAACAGTGTAGATACGGCCTTCCGCCCGGTCAAGGGAATCATCTGGGGAAAGGGAGAGAAATAAGGGCGGAAGGTGCGAAACGGCCCCGGTGCGAGGAAAACCGGGGCCGTCTTGCGTGCGCGCCGTGTGCGGCGGAACGCATGGTTGGATGAGCGGGAAACGACAGGCGCTGTCGAAGGGCCGTTTTTATGGGGCCCTTTCAGGCCCTGCCGGAGGAGCCGCGTGCCGTCCACGGCGCGCAGCAGGATGGGGGAGCCTCTTTTCCGGCGGGGCCGTTCCGCTTTCTCCCGGCAAGAAGGCCAAGAGGATGTTTCCGTCTTGCTGAGGGAAAGCGGCGGGGGTCCGGGGCCTGTGCCCCGGAACCGGACGGGAAGCTGTTTAGGACGCCACGCAGGAGCGGACGGACTTGGGCTTCGCTACCTCGCCGCCCTTCTTGGCGTTGGGATCGACGGTGCGGATCGTGGTGACCTTGTTCTGGGTGAAGAAGTCGATGCCGTCCTTGCCCTGCGCCTTGTTGGTTCCAAGGAGCGACCCCTTGATGCCGCCGAAGGGGATGTACGGATGCGGGGCGCAGATGCCCACGTTGACGCCGACCATGCCCACGTCGGCGTCGCGGCTGAACTTTTCGGCATAGAACTGGCTCTGCGTGAAGATGCACGCGCCGTTGCCGAATTCGGACTGCCGGATGAGTTCGAGGGCGTCGTCGAGATCCGCGATTTTGATCGTGGCGACCAGCGGGCCGAACACTTCAGTCGTGAACAGCGGGTTGCAGGGGGTCACATCCTTGATGATCGTGGGGCCGACGAAATAGCCGTTCTTGTTCTTTTCGGGCAGTTCGGGGTTGCGGCCGTCGAGGACGAGTTCGCAGCCGTGGCCGTGGTTCAGGGCGATGTCCACGTATTCCTTCACCTTGTCGGCGGCGGAACGGGAAATCAGGGGGCCCATGTAGACGTCGGGATCAAGCGCATCGCCGACTTTGACCTTCTTGGCGGCCTCGATCATGCGTTCGAGCACGGTGTCGTACAGTTCGGGCACGATGGCCACGATGGACCCGGCGAGGCAGCGCTGGCCCGCGGAGCCGTAGCAGGAGTTGATGTAGTTTTCGATGAAAACGTCGATGTCGGCGTCTTCCATGACCACGAGCATGTTTTTCGCGCCGCCGAGCAGCATGGAGCGCTTGGCGCCTCTGGCGCAGCCCTCGGCCATTTTTTTGGCGGTCGGGGTAGACCCGACAAGGCATACGCCCGCGATGCGGGGATCTTCATACCACGTGCCGGGGATGTCGCGGTTGCCGTGGATGACGTTGACGACGCCGGCGGGCAGGCCGATTTCCATGAAGATCTCGCACATGAACTGCATGAAATAGGGCGACTGGGTGGAGGGCTTGAAGATGAAGGTGTTGCCCGTGCCAATGGCGAAGGGGATGAACCAGCCGAACACCAGTGCGGGGAAGTTGAAGGGGGCTACGCCGCCGAATACGCCGAGGGACTGTTTGGTGACCTTGCCGGTGATGCTCCCGGCGATCTGATCGAGGGTTTCGCCCTGAATCAGCGCGGGGATGGAGCAGGCCATTTCGACGATTTCGATGACGCGCTGGACTTCGCCGCGGGCTTCGGAAATATGTTTGGCCTGATCGAGCGCGATGCCCTGCGCGAGCTTTTCCAGATCGCGGATCATGCATTCGCGGATCTTGTGGATATAGGTCATACGCTTGGCGATGGGGACGAGGCGCCACGTTTTGTAGGCTTCGGCGGCGGTGGCGATGGCGGCTTCGCAGGTTTCCATGTTGGAAATGGGCACGGAGCCGATGGTTTCGCCGGTGGACGGGTTGTACAGGGGAACCGTTTTGCCGCCCGTTTCTTCCTGCCACTGGCCGTTGATGAAGTTGCGGATCTGGATCATGGGTTTGCCTCCAAACGTATTCTGGGTGGGTGTGGGAATAGGCCCGCTTTGGGATCTCGGCCCATGACTCCCCTATACGCGCCTTCCGGCCTTCCCGTCTTCTCGCATTCTGCCAAAGAGTATCGCGATCCTGCCAAAATGGGCGGGGATGGCGGGTAGGCGGGGCGGCGAGGGGGATATTGGGGAGGGGAAGGAGGAGCTTTCTGAAGAAAGTTCCTCCTTCCCCTCCCCAAGCCCCACCCCATCCTCCTCCAAGACTTTCGACTGGTGGGGAGGCTGCGCGGCGGGAGTCCGTTCCGGCGGGAGGCGGAAGAGGATGGAGGGTGTTGGAGTGGGAGAGAAAGGGAATTGGAAAGGCTCTGTCAGGATATGTGGCTGTTTTGTCTCCGTAACATGGTGAAAGTCCCCGGCAATGAGGCCAGAAAAGTGCGAACCTGGTTTTGTCCCCGTGACATGGTGAAAATCTACAGCATCAACATGCCCGAAAACATGCCCCGGTTTTGTCTCCGCAGCATGGTGAATATACGGCCTTTTTCTCCTGTTTTCCCCTTGGCGGAACCCGTGGCTAAGGCATTTTGCCGGTTATTCCTTTGGAACTCCAAGGAAAAAAGCGTCAGCCATTTTTTATGGCACAGCCATTGGAAAAAGGCCGATGAATGAGGCCAGCATATCGGGAGGCGGTAAAGAAACGTATGCGGTTTTGGGCAAGGCCCCGTCATGGCATGTGGTTGTTTTATCTCTACAATATGCTGAAAATACAGGTTTTATCCAAATTTTCGCTGAGGGACTCCATGATTGAGGCACTTTTGGGGGGATTCCTTTGGAGTTTCAAGAAATAAGGCATCAACCGCTTCCTATGACACAGCCTTTGGCAAAGGCTCTGCCATAGCAACAGACTGATATGCTGTTGTATGCAATTCCAGATAGACGCTGGGGAAATTTTTTTGCCCCTGTCAGGGCGTGTGGTTGTTTTATCTCTACAGTACGCTGAAAATACAGGTTTTTATCCAAATTTTCGCTGAGGGACTCCATGATTGAGGTATTTTTGGGGGGGATTCCTTTGGAGTTTCAAGAAATAAGGCATCAACCGCTTCTATGACACAGCCTTTGGCAAAGGCTCTGCCATAGCAACAGACTGATATGCTGTTGTATGCAATTCCAGATAGACGCTGGGGAAATTTTTTTGCCCTATTACGGCATGTGTGTTTTTTTGTTTGTTTCTACAACATATTGAAAATACAAATTTTTATCCTGTCCTTCGTTAGTAGTCTGATGAGTAGCATTTTTATTGGTTATTTTTGGGCTCTGTTATAGTTTATGGTTGTTTCATCTCCACAGTGCGATGAAAATACAGCCTTTTTTTCCGGTTTTCCCCTTGGCGGGATCCACGGCTGAGGCATTTTGCCGGTTATTCCTTTGGAGCTTCAAGAAAAAAGCATCAACCATTTTCTATAACACACCTATTTTTTTAGCTTGTGTCGTCAATTAGATATAATCTATTGAAATTATCTAACTATTTTTCAAGTTACGAAAAAAGATTATTTTAATGATTTCAAATAATTATAAGTAGCATGGCGACACAGCCTAAGAAACAAGGCATCAGCCTTTTTATGACGCAGCTTTTCGTCATTGGGCTCACCAGCAAATGCCTTGGAAGGGCTCAAGGGAATCAATGGGCGTAACACGGCATCAATCAAGGGGTATGAATCCGTTGGCATCATTGGGAAGTCGGCATTGTTGGCGAGGATGCCTGCGCAGGCGCGGTGGGATGGACAGGCATAATACTTGAGTCCCCACATCCGGCAGATACCGCGTGGACACGGTGGGCTGGAGGCGGGCGTTGGAGTGCGGGCGTGGGGAGATGGCTGCCCCGAAGGGGCGGGAGAGCGGCGTGCGCGTCAGCGGGCGAGCTGGCCCGGCGTGCGTCCGAAGAGCTTCTTGAAGGCGGCGATGAACGCGGAAACGGAGGCGTAGCCGCAGTTGAGGGCCACGGCGGTGACGCTTTCCCCCGCTTCAAGCTGGGCGCGGGCATGGTGCAGGCGGATGCGCTGGCGCCAGCGCCCGAAGGATTCCCCGGTCTGGCGCTGGAACAGGCGGGCGAGGGTGCGTTCGGACATGCCGAGGCGCGTGCACCATTCGCGGATCGTTTCCGGGGAGTCCGGCTCGTTGAGGAGGGCGGTGCACAGGGCGACGAGGCGGCGGTCGCGGGGCATGGGGAGGGGAAAGCCCACTTCGGGGAGCAGGGGGAGCTGGTCGAGCAGGACGGAGACCATCCGGGCCACGGGGCCGGGCTCTTCATAGTCGCAGGGCTGCGGGGCGAGGGCATGGATGAGCTCGCGGACGAGGGGCGAAACCTCCATGGCGTGGTAACGCTGGAACCGGGGGCCGGGAGGCAGGACGTGGGGCATGATGTACAGGGCGTTGTCCACGGACGGTTCCGGGATGTACCATTCGTGGGTCAGGCCGGGAGGTATCCAGACGGCCCTTTGCGGCGGCGCGGCATAGTTGCCGAGTTCAGTGCAGATGACCATGTATCCTGAGCGCATGAACGCCAGCTCGCCCCAGTGCTCATGCCGGTGCAGGTCGCTCCATGTGCCCGCCTCAAACGAGTCGTTGAACCAGAACACCGGGCGCGGCAGTCTGGCGAACGGGACATTGTAGCTTTTGACCTCGGTGAGCCGGCAGGATTTCATGGGCGGTTCGTCTCCATGCCGTAAGTGTAGCGTAAAGCCGTTCCCGCCGACAAGGGGGAAGGGACGGGGAGGGACGGATTGGGCATTGTTTATCTGCATACATTGATATAAGCTGAACGCCCGTCGTTTGCCCAAACCGGGCCTTTCCCAAACCGAGACCTGCCGCGGAGCGTGTCCCATGTCCGAAAAAGCCAACTTCAGGGCGCTGCTGCCCATGATCGTCTTTCTTGCCCTGTTCATTGGGACGGGCATAGCCCTGACCGTAGCCGGGACGGATATGCCGTTCTATCAGCTTTCCGCGACGGTGGCGATCATCCCCGCCATCGTGCTCGCCATCCTTCAGGGCAAGGACGATCTGAACAAAAAGATCGGCGTGTTCCTTTCGGGCGTGGGTGAAATCAACATCATTACCATGTGCATGATCTTCCTGCTTGCGGGCGGGTTCGCATCCGTGGCTTCGGCCATCGGCGGGGTGAAGGCCACGGTCAATTTCGGGCTCTCGATGCTGCCCCCGTCCATGATCCTGCCGGGGCTGTTCCTCATCGGGGCGTTCATTTCCACGGCGATGGGCACCAGCATGGGAACCGTGGCCGCCATCGCGCCCATTGCGGTGGGCGTGGGCGAACAGACCGACATCCCGCTGGCCTTGCTTCTCGGCGTGGTCATGAGCGGGGCCATGTTCGGGGACAACCTGTCCATGATCTCGGATACGACCATTGCCGCCACCCGCACGCAGGGCTGCGAGATGAAGGACAAGTTCCGCATGAACCTGCTCATCGCCCTGCCCGCCGCGCTCGTCACGCTGGCCCTGCTGTGGTTCGCCGGGGCTTCGGGGCAGGTGGTCAGGCATGAGGAGTATCAGTTTATCCGCGTGATCCCGTATCTCGCCATTCTGGTCATGGCGCTCGCGGGCGTGAACGTGTTCATCGTGCTGCTGGCGGGCATCGTGTTTACCGGCGCGGTGGGCATTGCCTCCGTAGACGGCTATACGCCCATCCGGTGGTGCAAGGATATTTACAGCGGTTTTGTGGGCATGAACGAGATCATGGTGCTCTCCATGCTGGTGGGCGGCCTCGGGGAGCTCATGCGTTACCACGGCGGCATCAGTTGGCTGCTGGAGCGTGTGAACGGGCTGGCCCGGAAGCTCTCCGCCGAGTCCCCGGTGAAGGCGGGCGAATGCTGCATCAGCCTGCTGGTATTGCTTGCCAATCTGTGTACGGCGAACAATACGGTGGCCATCATCCTGACGGGCAAGGTGGCGCACGAAATCGCGGTCTCGAACGGAGTTGACAGGCGGCGCAGCGCCAGCTTACTTGATATTTTCTCATGCGTCGTGCAGGGGCTCATCCCCTATGGGGCGCAGTTGCTGCTGGCCGGTTCCATTGCGAAGCTTTCGCCCCTGTCCATTGCCGGGAACAACTGGTACTGCATGCTGCTCGCGGTGGCCGCCGTATTCGCCATCCTGTTCGGCATTCCGAGAGTCCGCCCGGTACGCCCCATTGCCTAGGCCGTGTCGTCAACTGGATATAATCTGTTGAAACTATTTTAATTGTTTTCAGATTGTAAAATGTTGTTTTCAATAGTTTCAAATAGTTAAATGTAAGACAACGATACGGCCTCGTACGGAAAAAATCCGGGAAAGAAGCGTGCGCTTCCCTTTGGGGGCGGGATTGAATCCGGGATGCCCCGCGTGGAGCTTCCGGGCTGGGTTCGGAACACGTTTGAAGGGCTGTTTTTTAGCGGGAAGAGGCCGTTGCATGGGGGCCTCCGCACGAGGGGAAGCCATGTGGTATGTCTATCTGCTCCGATGCGCCGACGCCACCTTGTACTGCGGGGTGACGACGGACATGGGGCGGCGGCTGAAGGAACACAACGCGGGAAGCCGCGGCGCGAAGTATACGCGGGCGCGCCGCCCCGTCGAGCTGGTGTGCTGCGTGGCGCAGCCGGACGCCTCTTCCGCGTGCCGTCTGGAGTGGGAGGTGAAGCAGCGCCCCCGCGCCGAGAAAGCGGCGTTCCTGCTGGCGAGGGCGGAGCGCCCTTCGGAAGCATAAGCAGGGCCTGACGCGGAAAGGATGCCGTACCGCCAAGGGGTGGTGCGGCTTTGTCATGCTGGGAGGGGAAGGCTTCCCGGTAAAGGAAGGAGCACGTCCATGTTGATGGGAATGATGATCATCGTTGGCTTCATCGTCGGGTTTCTTGTCGGGTGTACCGGCATGGGGGGGATCATCCTGATTCCGGCTCTTGTCTACCTTGCCGGGCTGGGCAGCCATGTGGCGATGGGGACTACCCTGTTTACGTTCATTTTCACGACCAGCCTGTGCAGTTGGCTGTACATCAGGCTCGGCCATGTGGACTGGAAGGCGACGATCCCCATTTGCATCGGCGGGTTCCTGTTTACGTATGTGGGGGCTGACGTGAAGGCCCTCACCGCCGCGCCGTACCTGAATCTCATCCTTGCCCTGCTGATCCTGCTGGCGGGCGCGCTGGTGTTCTGCCCGGTGAAGGGGCGGCGTTTTTCCTTTATGGAAGAGGGGCGGCGGTCGCGCTTTTGGGTGCTGTTCGCCGTCGGCAGCGGCGTGGGCTTCGTCGCCGGGCTGACGGGCGCGGGCGGGCCTGTGCTCTCCGTGCCGATCATGATCGCGCTCGGCTTCCCGCCGCTCATCGCCATCGGGGCGGGGCAGGTCTATTCCGTGCCGGTCGCCCTTTCCGGCACCGTCGCCAATTTCCTGCACGGGGCCATTGACTACAAGGTCGGGGCGCTGATGATCGTCATCCAGATCCTCGGCATCCTCCTCGGCGTGTACATGGCCAACCGTATGGACACCATGAAGCTCCGCAAGATGGTCGCATGGGTCTGCATCTTCTGCGGCGGTTTTATCCTTGTGAACGCCATTCGCGGGATTCTTGCCATGTAGCGGGCGGGAAACGGCGGTGGACGCTTGCCTTGGCCCGGCGGATCTGCTGCCTCCGCTTGCGGCATGTTGCCTTGCCGTATTTATGGAACGCTGGAGGATGCTTACGCTGGAGAACCTGCTCATTGCCTTCGTTTCGGGTGCGGCGGCGTTCCGGCTGGCGCTCGGCCTTGCCGGATCCTTTGGCTTCACGGGGCCCGGAGGGGGCCGCGTGCGGAGTTTTTTGGGGGAGCGGTGAAACGCTGTTTTCCGGTTTTATTCTGGGCGGTTTCGTGGCCCTTCGCCTGTGTCTTCAAGGCATTTTTCTCCCGGAGGAACGGGGCGGGAGGCCGCCGGGCGCGGGAATCGCTTGTGCTGGCGGGGTTCGTTGGCTGCCTGATGGTTCCTTGCTGTTCCGCCGCCGCAGCGCTGTCCCTGCTGCTGTCGTCCGCCCTGCTCGGACTCGCAGCATGGCTGCATCCGTAACAGGAGGCCCTTTCCTCTTCAGGGGCACGCCATCTGCGTGGCTGCATCTGGAACCAGAGGGGAGCATATCCGGCGGACGGTAGGTCTGGCTGCCTGTAATGGCTGCATGTATAACCGGTGGGGCAAAACTCAAGGGCAGCAAGCCCGAAAGGCTGCATGGCTGCATGGATAGCCGGAGGTTCCGGCTGGAAAGTGTAACGGAGCGGCCTCATGCTTGTTGCGTGACCGGAGGCGGCAAAAGGGAGGGGAAGATATGTGGGCTTCGGGCCGTCCTTTTTTGACAACGGCCTGCGATTGCTCTATCCTGTTTCGTTCGGACGCCCATCCGATCCCAACGTCACACCGAACCACGAGTACAGGCCATGAGCGATAATGTTACCGCGATCAAAGGCTTCGCCGATTTGTTTTCCCCAGACAGCGACGCTTTCACCCATATGGAAGCCGTAGCGCGGGAAACCTTTTCCCGTTACGGCTTTACCGAACTGCGCACCCCCATCCTTGAGCGGACGGAACTTTTCTGCCGGGGCATCGGGACGGAAACCGATGTGGTTCAGAAGGAAATGTATACCTTCCCTGACCGTAAGGGCCGTTCCCTGACCTTGCGCCCCGAAGCGACCGCCGGGGTCATGCGTGCGTATATCGAAAGCGGACGGAGCGGCGACGCCGTAACCAAGCTGTTTACCATCGGGCCCATGTTCCGCTACGAGCGCCCCCAGAAGGGCCGTATGCGGCAGTTCCACCAGATCAACTGCGAATGCCTTGGGCCTTCCGAACCCTACGCGGACGCCGAACTGGTCACGATGGCCATGCGCTTCCTCGAAGCGTTGGGCCTCAAGGGGTTGAGCCTCCAACTCAATTCGCTGGGCTGCCCCACATGCCGCCCCGCCTACCGCGAGACGCTGCGCAAGTGGCTCTCCGAGCTGGATGAGAGCGCCCTGTGCGAAGACTGCCGCCGCCGCATGGTGACCAACCCCC
Source organism: Bilophila sp. (assembly GCF_057864385.1). Classification (NCBI taxonomy): domain Bacteria; kingdom Pseudomonadati; phylum Thermodesulfobacteriota; class Desulfovibrionia; order Desulfovibrionales; family Desulfovibrionaceae; genus Bilophila; species Bilophila sp. The sequence continues at coordinate 27,322 of NZ_DBMAFI010000018.1, forward strand.
TGCGCGTGCTGGACTGCAAGGTCCCCTCGTGCAAGGAGCACACCGCCGAAGCGCCCAAGATTCTGGATCACAACTGCCCCGACTGCGCCGCGCATTTCGATACGGTGCGCCGCCTGCTGGACGCCGAAAAGGTGCCCTACGTGATCAACCACCGGCTGGTGCGCGGGCTGGACTACTACACCCGCACCACCTTTGAAATCGTGTCCGACCAGATCGGCGCACAGGGCACCGTGGCCGGCGGCGGGCGTTATGACGGCCTCGTCAAACAGCTTGGCGGCCCCAACGTCTCCGGCCTTGGTTTCGCTTGCGGCATGGAACGCCTCGCGCTGCTGCTTCCCCAGCCGGAAGCGGGAGCCGCCCGCCCCGATTTCTTTACGGTCGTGCTGACCGACGCCGCCCGCGACGCCGCCTACGGGCTGACGCAGGCCCTGCGCGATGCGGGGTTCCGCGGCGAAATGGGCTTTTCTTCCCGCAGCGTCAAGAGCGCTATGCGTCAGGCCGGAAAGTCCGGCGCGCGCTTCTGCCTCCTCATTGGTGAAGACGAGCTCGCCGCCCAAACGGTCATGCTCAAGGATATGGACAGCGGCGAACAGGCTTCCGTGGCGTTTGCCGATGTTGTGGCCCGGCTTCAGAAATAGCTTGTAAAGGAATGTTTGGTATGAGCGAAGAACAGAAGGAACTGTCGGTCGCCTGCCAGCCGCTTGGCGGCTGGACGCGCACCCACACGTGCGGAGAGTTGACCGGGGCCGACAACGGGGCGGAAGTCTGCCTCATGGGTTGGGTGCAGTACCGGCGTGACCACGGCGGCCTGATTTTTGTGGACTTGCGTGACCGTTTCGGCCTGACGCAGATCGTTTTCAGCCCCGAATACGCCCCCGAAGCCCACGAAAAGGCCGGTGCGCTGCGTTCGGAATATGTGCTTGCCATGAAGGGCAAGGTGCGCCCCCGCCCGGAAGGTATGGTCAATCCCAACCTCAAGACCGGCGAAGTGGAAGTCGTGGTCAGCGAATGGAAGCTGCTGAACACGTCCAAGACCCCGCCCTTCCAGATTGAGGATCGCGTGGAGGCTGGCGAAAACCTCCGCCTCCAGTGGCGCTACCTCGACCTGCGCCGCCCGCGCATGGCCCGCAACCTCGCGCTGCGCAGCCGTACCGCTATGGCCATCCGCAACGAGCTGGCCTCGCAGGGCTTCCTTGAAGTGGAAACGCCCATCCTCACCAAGTCGACCCCCGAAGGCGCGCGCGACTATCTCGTTCCTTCGCGCCTGAACCACGGCCAGTTCTACGCCCTGCCGCAGTCGCCGCAGCAGTTCAAGCAGTTCTGCATGATCGCCGGGCTCGACCGTTATTTCCAGATCGCGCGCTGCTTCCGTGACGAAGACCTCCGTGCCGACCGTCAGCCGGAATTCACGCAGGTCGATATCGAAATGAGCTTCGCTGACGAAAAGCAGGTCATGGATATGGCCGAAGGCCTCATGATCCGCGTATTCAAGGAAGCGCTCGGTGTGGACATTCCCGCCCCGTTCCCCCGCATGACGTGGGACGAGGCCATGTCCCGCTACGGCGTGGACAAGCCCGACACCCGTTTCGGCCTTGAGCTTCAGGACGTGACCTCCATCGTCAGCAATTCCGGCTTCAAGCTGTTCGCCTCCGCCAAGCTGGTGAAGGCCATGCGCGTGCCCGGCGGCGAAAGCCTGACCCGCAAGGAGATCGACGAGCTCACCGAGTTCGTGAAAATCTACGGCGCGCAGGGGCTCGCGTGGATCAAGATCCGCGAGAACGAATGGCAGTCGCCCATCGCCAAGTTCCTGTCCGATGAGGAACGCGCCGGCCTCGCCGAAGCCCTCGGCCTTTCCGTGGGCGACATCGTGTTCTTCCAGGCCGGCGAGCCCGGCATGGTGAACGCCGCGCTCGGCAACCTCCGCGTGCACCTTGGCGAAAAGCTCGGCCTGATTCCCGAAAACGCTTGGAACTTCCTGTGGGTGACGGACTTCCCGCTGTATGAGTACAGCGAGGAGGAAAAACGCTATGTGGCCTGCCACCATCCCTTCACCGCGCCCAAGGACGGCGATCTGGAGAAGATGGTGTCCGATCCCGCCTCCACCAAGGCCCGCGCCTATGACATGGTGCTGAACGGCAACGAAGTGGGCGGCGGCTCCATCCGTATCCACGAAGCGGCCGTGCAGCGCAAGATGTTTGAAGCCCTCGGCTTTTCCAAGGAATCCTACGAATCGCAGTTCGGCTATTTCATTCAGGCGCTTGAGCATGGGGCCCCGCCGCACGGCGGCATCGCCTTCGGCCTGGATCGCCTGATCATGCTGATGTCCGATTCGCCGTCCATCCGTGACGTCATCGCCTTCCCCAAGACGCAGAAGGCCACCTGCCTCATGACCAACGCGCCGGACGTGGTGTCCGCGAAGCAGCTTCGTGAGCTCGGCCTGCGCCTTCGTGAGGAAGCGAAGGACAAGAAGGAAGAGAAGTAGAATATTGGGGAGGGGAGAGGGAACCTTTCTGGAGAAAGGTTTCCCTCTCCCCTCCCCAAACCCCACCCCTCTCCCTCCCAAGACTTTCGACTGGTGGGGAGGCGGCGCGGAGGGAGTTCGTTCCGGCGTGAGCGGAAACATTGGTTTGGAAATAAAAAGCCGTCCGAATATCTTTCGGGCGGCTTTCTTTATGGGCTTCAGTATGTTGAGGATATGAAGTGTCCGAAACAAGGAACCACACTATACGGGGGATTGGCTGGCGGCAAGGTATGCAGCCGCCACGTCCCATTCAGCTTGTTGGAAGGGAAGGGGTTGGTGTCATAGGAAACGGTAGATGCTTTATTTTTGGCTCTGTCATAGTATGTGGTTGTTTTATCTCTACTGTACGATAAAAATACGGCTTTTTTATCTGGTTTTTCCGTTGGCGGAATCTATGGCTAAGGCATTTTGTTGGCTATTCCTTTGGAATTTTAAGGAAAAAGCATCAACCATTTTCTATGACACAGCCTTATTTTTTGAAATTCTAAAGGAACAACCAATAAAATCCCCCAACATGGAGCCCTCCAGCGGAAAATGGAGAAAAAGGCTGTATTGTTGTTATCCTGTAGAGATAAGGCGAACACATCCTATCGCAGGCAACGGTTTTTGCCGACAGGGAAACATGGCGGAAGGGATTCGATAAGGTCGAAAGTCTTTGAAGGGGATGGGGGAGGCTTGGAGGGGGAAGGGGAAACTTTCTTTAGAAAGTTTCCCCTTCCCCCTCCAATTCTTCATATTACCACCAAAACGTCTCCCGCAGTACATCCTTCCGATACCGGTCATACGTAGCCATCATGCCGCAAAAGATGGGAAAGGCCGCGGCGGGGAGGACGGAAACGGGCAGGTTCAGGGGCAGGCCAATATACCAGATGGCGAATCCGTCGATGAGGATGGCGGCAAGGCCCGGCCAGCACCGTCCGAGAAGGGAAAAAAGCCCGGCCTGAAACAACGCCTTCCAGACAATGCCCATGTTCAGCCATGCATAGGCGGTTCCAAAAGCAGGCCCGATGTACAGGCGTTCGGTGTGGAACGAGCCGTACAAAAAGACGGCGGTAAAGGTGAGGAAAGCGAGCAGGGCCCAGAAGCCGCGCCCAAGGCAGAACAACAGGACGAAGAGCAGGGCGAGGCCTTGAAGGGCTTGATAGTACGGCGTGTAGACCTCAATGAGGATGTCCGTGAGCGCGGAGGCGCCCGTGGGCAGGATGAGCGGGGCGTACAGAAACAGGCCCACGGCAAGGAGCACGATGCCTTTGCGCCAAAGGCCGAAGAGGAAAAAGGCGAACGGGCCGAGCAGGTAGGCCCAGACGTTGAAGAGCAGGGCGGAGCTGACGGAAGGGCGGAAAAAGGGAACGCCGAAGAAGCGCCCGATAAGGGCGCTGGAGGCGATGGCCTCAAAACGGCTGTTCCCCAATGGGGCGTTTGCCTCGCCGGATGCTTGGGTCATTGCCGATCCTTGCGCTTGCGCTTCCGGATGGCGAGGGTCAGGCCCGCAAGCGCCCCCCCGATCATGCCTACGCCGAAGGCTCTGGGAAGGCTGTCGGAAAAACCGGCAAGCGCATACAGGACGCCCATCGAACCGCCGATGAGAATGCCGCGGAGCAGAAAATGTCGCATGATATCCCTGTCTCTAACGATTTATGAGTATAGGACTCTTTTCTCCATGTACGGTACATGCTACCGTCAAGCCCAAACGAGATCTTTTGAGTAGTCGATGCGGCGGCGGCATGTCAATGCGCATCGGTTCGATGCGGCGTTAGGGAAACGGATAACGTAAGGAATAGCTGATGAAATCTCCAGTTGGTACCCCTCTGTCGTTGATGGTGTCCGTATGCACGCTGTTTGCCTTGCTGCTTGTGGGCGGGTGCAAGTCAGAGGAAAAGGGCCGGACGGCTTCGCTTCCCCCGCCGCTCGTGGGCGTCATGACCGTCGAGGAGCGCAATGTCCCGGTCAGCTTCACCTATGCGGGGCAGACGGAAGGCTCCCGCGCCGTCGAGGTGCGGGCGCAGGTTTCGGGAATCCTCATGCGCCGCGCTTATAACGAAGGGCAGTATGTCAAGCAGGGGCAACTGCTGTTCGAGATCGAGCCGGATACCTACAGGGCGGCGCTCCGTCAGGCCAAAGGCGTCATGGAGCAGGCGCAGGCCAGATTCACGCAGGCCCGCCAGAACCTGAACCGCGTCCTGCCGCTGTACAAGAAGAACGCCGTCAGCCAGAAGGACCGCGACGACGCCCAGGCCGCTTACGACAGCGCCAAGGCCGACCTCGATTCCGCCAAGGCCGCCGTGAGCGAAGCGGAAATCAAGCTCAGCCACGCCTATGTGACCGCCCCGGTCGCCGGGTTCGCCAGCCGCGAATACCGGACGGTCGGCAACCTCATCACCGCCGGTTCGCAGGACGGCAGCCTCCTGACCGTGGTGAACCAGAACGATCCCATCTACGCCAACTTCGCCATACCGAGCCCGCAGTTCATGCGCTTGCGCGCGCTTCAGGCACAGGGGCGGCTCAAGTCCGACGGGACTGTGGCTGAAATTACCCTCGCGGACGGGACGGTTTACCGGACGAAGGGGGCGATCACCTTCATCGACAAGCAGGTGAATACCAATACCAGCGTGGTCGCGGCCCGTGCCGAGTTCGTCAACCCGGATCTGTTCGTCCTTCCCGGCCAGTTCGTGCGCGTCACCCTTTCCGGCATGGAGCTGGTCAACGCCATCCTGATCCCGCAGCAGGCCGTCATCCAGACGCAGAAGGGCAGTATGGTCGTCGTGATAGGCGAGGGCGACAAGGCCGAGATGCGCCCGGTGGATCTCGGCGACAACTACGGCGACAGTTTCCTGCTGAACAAAGGCGTGAAGGCCGGTGAGCGCATCGTGGTGGAAGGCGGCAACAAAGCCGTTCCCGGCCAGCCCGTGCGGATTCGGCAAGCCTCCGTTCAGGATGTGGAGCTGCCGGATCAGCCCGTCGGCACAGGCCCTGGCAAGGCCGAGTAGGGGAGCGTCATGGAAAACAAACACGCCCCGTCACCGGAACAGGCTTCCGAAATCAAGGAAGGCTTTTTCCTCCGCCGTCCGATCTTTTCCACGGTCATCTCGCTCATCATCACGCTGGTGGGCGCGATCGCCATTTCCGTGCTGCCGATTGAGCAGTATCCCGACCTGACCCCGCCGCAGGTGGAAGTCAGCGCGAGCTACACCGGCGCGAGCGCCAACGTCGTCGCCGAGACCGTGGCTTCGCTGCTCGAAAGCCAGATCAACGGCGTCGACAACATGATCTACATGAGTTCGGTCAGCTCAGGGACCGGAAGCATGAGCCTGACCGTGTCTTTCAATGTGGGCACTGATCCTGATCAGGCAACCATCGACGTGAACAACCGGGTTCAGCTTGCGCTGGCGCAGCTTCCGCAGGAAGTGCAGCGCATGGGCGTCTCGGTGCTCAAAAAGTCGTCCTCCATGCTCCAGATCATTTTCCTGACCTCGCCGGATCAGCGGTACAACACCATCTATCTCAGCAACTACGCGCTGCTGAACATCGTCGACGAGCTGAAACGCCTTCCCGGTGTGGGCGATGCCAAGAACTTCGCGGCGCAGGATTATTCCATGCGCGTGTGGCTCAAGCCGGACGTCATGAGCCAGCTTGGGGTCACGCCTGAGGACATCGCCACCGCCCTGCGGGATCAGAACGCCCAGTTCGCGGCGGGGCGCATGGGCGCCGAGCCCATGTCCCCCGGCGTGGGCGTGACGTGGCAGATCACCACGCAGGGCCGCCTGACCACCCCGGAACAGTTCGGCGACGTCATCCTCCGCACGCAGCCGGACGGCTCCATCCTCCGCCTCAAGGACGTGGCGACCATCGAACTCGGCGCGCAGAGCTACGATTTCGTGGGCAAGTACAACGGCCTCGAAGCGGTGCCCATCGGCATCTACCTTTCGCCGGGCGCGAACGCCCTCGCCACCGCCGAAGTGGTCAAGGCCAAGATGGAGGAACTGTCCAAGGCGTTCCCCGTGGGCGTGGCCTACAGCATCCCCTACGATACCACGACCTTCGTGAAGATTTCCATCGAGGAGGTGGTGAAGACGCTGTTCGAGGCGATGGTGCTGGTGTTCCTCGTGGTGTTCCTGTTCCTCCAGAACTGGCGCGCCACGCTGATCCCCTGCCTTGCCGTGCCCGTGTCCATCGTGGGGACGTTCGCGGGCATGTATGCCCTTGGGTTCTCCATCAATACCCTGACCATGTTCGGCCTTGTGCTTGCCATCGGCATCGTGGTCGACGACGCCATCGTCGTGCTCGAAAACGTGGAGCGGCACATCAGCGACGGTCTGCCGCCGCGCAAGGCGACCGCCAAGGCCATGCAGGAAGTGACGGGCCCGGTCATCGCCATCGTGCTGGTGCTGTGCGCCGTGTTCATCCCCGTGGCCTTCACCGGCGGCATGGCGGGCCGCATGTACCAGCAGTTCGCCATCACCATCGCGGTGTCCGTGGTCATATCGGGTGCGGTGGCCCTGACCTTCACCCCCGCCCTGTGCGCCTTGCTGCTCAAGCCGGGGCATGGGGAGCCCAATGCCCTCTTCCGCAAATTCAACGGTTGGTTTGAAGGGCTCACCGGAAAATACGTCAGCATCGTCAAGATGCTGCTCCGGCGCAGCCTGCTTGCCGTGGGGCTGTTCGCGCTTGTGCTCGTGGGCATCGGCGGCGTGTTTGAGCGCGTTCCGGGCGGGCTCGTCCCCGATGAGGATCAGGGATACCTCATCGCGCTCATGACCATGCCCGACGGCGCGGCCATCAGCCGCACGTCCGCCGTGGTGGAAAAGCTCGACAAGGCCATCATGGGCGATCCGCTGGTTGCGGACGTGATGAGCTTCTCCGGCATGGACGCCGTGAGCGGTGCGGCCAAGACCAACGTGGCGACGTTCTTCTTCACCCTCAAGCCGTGGGACGAGCGCAAGGCCCCCGGCGACAGTTCCTTCGATCTTGCCCGCAAGCTGTACGGCATGGGCTTCGGGCTGGAGCAGGGTTCGTTCATCGCCTTCAACCCGCCGCCGATCAGCGGCATGAGCAACACCGGCGGCTTTGAAATGTGGCTCCAGGATCGCAACGGCAAGGGAAGCGAAGCGCTTTCCGACGTTGCGCAGAAGCTCGCGGGAGCGGCGAACAAGCGGCCCGAACTGCAGGGCGTGAGCACGTCGTTTACGGTCAACGCGCCGCAGCTTTTTGTGGAGCTTGACCGCGAGAAGGCCCGCACCCTCGGCGTGAACGTGTCCGATGTCTTTCAGACGATGCAGGCGACGTTCGGCTCCTCCTACATCAACGACTTCAACCTGTACGGGCGGACGTTCCGCGTCTACACGCAGTCGGAAAAGGATTACCGCGCGCGCCCTGAAGATCTGGCTGAAGTGTACGTCCGCAACAAGCGGGACGAGATGATCCCCCTGACGGCCCTGATCAACGTGAAGCCCACGTCCGGGCCTCAGACCGTGGAGCGCTTCAACAACTTTCAGGCCGCCAAGTTTATGGGCAGCCCCGCCACGGGCTACAGCTCCGGGCAGGCTATGGCGGCGATGGAGGAAGTGGCCAAGGAAGTGCTGCCGGACGGGTACGCCATCGCGTGGTCGGGCTCGTCGTATCAGGAAAAGCTGGTCAGCAGCGGCGGTTCGCTCGTTTTCGTGCTCGCGCTGGTCATGGTCTTCCTGATCCTCGCCGCGCAGTATGAAAGCTGGTCGCTCCCGCTCACCGTGCTGACCGCCGTGCCGTTCGGCGTGTTCGGGGCCATCACCGCCATCTGGCTGCGCGGCATCTCCAACGACGTGTATTTTCAGGTCGCCCTCGTGACGCTGATCGGCCTGTCGGCGAAAAACGCCATCCTGATCGTGGAATTCGCCGTCGAGCAATACCGCAACGAAGGCAGGGACGCGGCGCATGCGGCTGAAGAAGCCGCCCGCCTGCGTTTCCGGCCCATCGTGATGACTTCGCTGGCCTTCATCCTCGGCTGCGTGCCCCTTGCCGTCAGTACGGGCGCGGGCGCGGCCAGCCGCCACGCCATCGGCACCAGCGTCATCGGCGGCATGCTCGTTGCGACCCTTGTCGCGCCGTTGTTCGTGCCCTTCTTTTTCCGCTGGATCATGAGGGCATCTGAAAAGCTTATGGGCGCGGGAAGCAAGGAAAAGGAATAACCGGGAGAGGGGGAAGCCCTTCTTCAAAAGACTGCCCCTTCCCGCCTCTCCGGGCCTCTTTTGTAATGGAGGCAAGGGGCATATACTGGCTCATCGTTGCATTGCACGGCATCACGCCGGAGGAAATCGAAGACATTCCTGACGCCTTCGGAGCGGCGGGGGACGCGGCGCAGCCGTGGCCCACGCCGCTCTGAGGGGGGCCGGGGGGAATCATTCCCCCCGGGCAGGTTCGGGCGGCAGCCCGGCCGCCGGAGGCATTCCCCTGAGGAGGGAACACATGCGTATTGTTGTCGTAGGACTGATGGTGCTTGGCTTGGCGGGGTGCTCGTTCGCGCCGGACTACCAGCGCCCCCAAATGGAATTGCCGCAGGCGTGGAAAGATGCCGGGCAGGGGGAACAGCTTGACGAACAGTGGTGGAAGCGCTTCGACGATTCCACGCTGAACGCGCTGGTTCAGGAGGCGCTGGCCGCCAACCGCGACATCGCGGCGGCCGTGGCGCGGGTCGATTACGCGCGGGCGCAGCTTGGCGTGGCGCGTGCGGAACTGCTTCCGTTTTTGAGCGGGCAGGCGCAGGGGACGCAGACCTGGGTGGACAACACCAAGATCACGAACGGCTCGACGTCGCCGTTCTCGGCGGGGGTCGGGGCGACGTGGGAAATCGATCTCTGGGGCAAGCTCCGCAACGCCAAGGAAGCCGCCATGTATCAGGTGCTCGGAACCGAGGCGGCGCAGCGCGGCATGAGGCTCTCCATCGCGGCGCAGGCCAGCAATGCCTATTTCCTGCTGCGGAGCCTTGATCTCCAGCTCTCGACCGCCGAGCGGACGGTCAAGACGCGTACGGATGCGCTCAGGATCTATACGGCCCGCTATGAACAGGGCCTCATCAGCGAACTGGACTTGAGCCGCGCCAAGACGGAGGTGGAAACCGCCAAGACCGCCCTCTACCAGACGCGCATTTCCCGCGATGCGGCGGAAAGCGCCCTGGAAGCCCTGCTCGGACGCTCGCCCAAGGAGATCATGGAAGGCACCGTGCAGCGCGGCATGACGCTGGAATCCATCCCCACGCCTCCGGTCATCCCGGCGGGCGTGCCTTCCGATCTGCTGGAGCGCCGCCCGGACATCCAGCAGGCGGAAATGGCCGTCAAGAGCGCCAACGCCAACATCGGCGTCGCCAAGGCCGCATGGTTCCCGTCCATTTCGTTGACCGGCCTCTTCGGGGTGGTCAGCCCCGAACTGCATACCCTGATGAGCAACCCGCTCCAGACGTGGAGCTACGGCGGGGCGGCTTCCGTGCCGCTGCTTGATTTCGGGCGCGTGAAGTACGGCGTCGAGGCTGCCGAGGCCAAGCAGCGCGAATCGTTGGCGACCTATGAAAAGACCGTTCAGGGCGCCTTCAAGGAAATGCGCGACGCCCTGACCCGCCAGCAGGAGATGAGCAACGTCGTCGCCTCGCTGGAACGCATGGTCAAGGAATTGCGGCTTTCCGTGGAGCTGGCGAATACGCGCTACGACAACGGCTATTCCTCATATCTGGAAGTGCTGGACGCGGAACGATCGCTGTTCGACAGCGAAATGCAGCTCGCCGCCGCGCGCAGCGAACGCCTGTCGTCCATCGTCAATGTCTGCCTCGCGCTTGGGGGCGGCTGGAAGTAGCCTGAAAAGGGCGCTGCCGTGGAAGGGCCGCTCTCCGGGGAGGCCCTTTCCGTCCCCCGGCGTGGTGCCGAAGGCGGCAGGCCGCATGCCGGTTCGCTGGCGACGCTGGCTTTTGATGCCGATATGCCGAGGGCGGCGGGCTTGTACGCCGGGCGGGGCCTTTTCCCCGGTATTTTTCTTGGCTGTGTCATGGAAAAGGTTGATGCTTTTTTCCTTGAAGTTCCACAGGGATAACCGATAAAATGCCTTAGCCCTGTATTCCGCCAAGAGGAAAACCGGAGAAAAAGGCCGTATTTTCACCGTACTGTGGAAATGAAACAACCACAAACTATAACAAAGCCTTTTTTAAATTCCAAAGGAATAACGAATAAAACGCCCCAATCATGGAGCCATCAGCGGAAAAATTGGAGAAAAAGGCTCTATTTTCAGCATAATGCAAAAATAAGGCTCTGTTAGAGCATGTAGTTGTTTCATCTCCACAGTGCGGTGAAAAAATAGAGCTTTTTTTCCAGTTTTCCCCGTGGCGGGATACACAGTTAAGGTATTTTTCCGGTTATCCCTTTGGAACTTCAAGAAAAAAGCGTCGGCCATTTTCTATAACACAGCCAAAAATAAAACAGCCATATACTCTCTGACAGGGCCTTTTTCTTCAGGGCGGTCTGCCGTACATGGGGGCCGGTTCTCCATGCCCCTCTGGAGGCGCCCCGTTTTCCCTTTCGTATGGAGACATTCGCCTTTTCGATGATTTTCTAAAAAATTCATTTTGAACTTCAGATGGTTGAAGTGCGGCCTTCATTGCAGAAGCGAATGTCTCCCGTATGTTTGTACTGGACAAACGGGGGGATTGGCTGTACTTATCCACAGATTACGTTTTTCACTTTGAGGAGTACTATCATGGCCCATAAGAAAATCGAGCGTAAGAAGGAACTTGATCGCCGTCGCAAGCGTCGCGCCGAGCGCATCAAGGCCCGCATTCACGAAGCTCAGGCTGCTGCCAAGAACAGCAAGTAAGTCTGGCGATCTTTCTTGTGCCGGAGCCCCGGCACGAAGCAGCGGATGCGCCCCGGCGCTTCCGCTGTTTCTCCTTTTGTCCGAATTCCGGGAAATCATCAGGTTTTCCGGTTGTTTTTGTCAGTAAAGGCCGTTTGGAGCGGCCCGAATGCCTTTGGTGGAGCGAGTCGATGCCGATTTACGAATACCGCTGCCGGAAGTGCGGCAACGTGTTTGAAGAATGGGTAAAAACCTTTGATTCTCCTGAGCTTGAGCCCTGCCCCAAATGCGGCGGCGATGCCGAACGGATCATTTCCAATACGTCTTTTAAGCTTGAAGGCGGCGGCTGGTTCGCGTCCTGCTATGGCGGGAAATCCGGTTCCGCCGGCGATGCCGCCCCGGCTGGGGACAAGGCCCCGGCAAAGGCTGATGCGGCTCCCGCGAAGGCGGAGGCGGCTGCTTCCGGTTCGGGTGGAGGTTCCGAGGCGGCTACGGCCTGATTTCTTGCGGCGTGGGTGTTTGCCCGCGCCGTTTTCTTACTCTTTTTGCGAGGATATCCCATGATTGAACGCTATACCCGCCCGGAAATGGGTAAAATCTGGACGCCCGAAAACCGCTATCAGGCTTGGCTGCGCGTTGAGCTGGCCGTGTGCGAGGCGTGGAACCGCGTCGGAGAAATCTCCGATGCCGACATGGAAACGCTCCGCAAGGAAGCCGATTTCACCGTTGATCGCGCCTTCGTCGAGCGCGCCAACGAAATCGAAGAAACCACCCGCCATGACGTCATCGCCTTCCTGACCGCCATTGAAGAGAAGGTCGGCCCCGTTTCCCGGTTCATCCATCTGGGCTGCACCTCTTCCGACATCGTGGATACCGCCGGTTCGCTGCTCATGGTGGAAGCCGGGGAATTGATCCTCAAGGCGTTTGATCGCGTCCTCGCCGTGCTCAAGAAGATGGCGCTGGAACATCAGGGGCTGCTCTGCATGGGCCGCACCCACGGCATCCATGCCGAACCCACCAGCTTCTCGCTCAAGATGGCGGGCTTCTATGCCGAATTCAAGCGCGACCGTGCCCGTTTCGCCGCCGCCCTCGACGACATGCGCGTAGGCAAGCTCTCCGGGGCCGTGGGGACGTACACCGTGCTTTCGCCGGAAGTGGAAGCCATCGTGTGCGGCCTGCTCGGCCTCAAGGTGGATGAAGTGTCCACGCAGGTCATCCAGCGCGACCGCCACGCCGCCTATTTCACCGCGCTGGCCGTGACCGCAGGGACTATCGAGCGCCTCTGCGTCGAGCTGCGCCACCTCCAGCGTACCGAAGTCCGCGAAGTGGAAGAAGGTTTCGGCAAGGGGCAGAAAGGCTCCTCCGCCATGCCGCATAAGAAGAATCCCATTTCCGCCGAGAACATGACCGGCCTGTCCCGCCTCATCCGCACCAATGCGCTGGCTGCGTTGGAAAATCAGGCGCTTTGGCATGAACGCGACATCAGCCACTCCTCCGTGGAGCGCGTGATCATGCCCGACTCCACGATCCTTACGGATTACGTGCTGCACCGCCTTTGCCGCCTGCTCGAAGGGCTGCGCATCATGCCTGAGAACATGGCCCGCAATATGGAGTGTTCTTTTGGCCTCTATTTCTCCCAGCGTGTGCTTACCGCGCTCATTGAGACGGGCATCCCGCGTCAGGAAGCCTACGTCATGGTGCAGCGCAACGCCATGAAGAGCTGGGAAACCCGCCAGCCGTTCCCGGAACTCATCAAGGCCGATCCCGAAATCAACAGCCGCCTCAGCGAGGAGACCTTCGCCGGGCTGTTCGATCCCCAGTTCTATCTCCGCCATGAAGGGGACATCCTCAAGCGTGTGTTTGAGGAGTAGGATTGTGTGATTGGGGGAGGAGAGGAGGAACCTTTCTGGAGAAAGGCTTCCTCCTCTCCTCCCCCAAGCCCCCACCTCTCCACCTCCAAAGACTTTTGTAATGGGGGTAGGGGAGTGGCTGTGGTTTGACGGAAGGGCTTTTTTCCGTTTTTCTGGGCTTCTTCCGTGCCGCTTTCCCGCTAAGGCGTGTTCAAGCTATGTTGCATTTCCCCATGATTGAAGAGGGTTGAAGAAAAATGCGGCATCGCTCAAAAATGGGGATAATCATTTGTAAAGGCTGTGTTATAGAAAATGGTTGATGCTTTTTTCCTTGAAGCTCCAAAGGGATAACCGGCAAAATGTTTTAGCCGTGGATCCCGCCAAGGGGAAAACAGGAAAAAAGGCTGTCTTTTTCACCGCACTGTGGAGATGAAACAACCACATACTCTAACAGAGAGCCTTTGTAAAAATATGTTTATTCTCTGCTTATGTGAACAGGCCCTAGCCGAAAGTCTTGGAAAGATGGGGGGAGGGGTATGCTCAAACGCATTTTAAGGAAGATACTTGGAAGGGGAAAGTGAGCTTTTCTGGAGAGGGCTTTCTTTTCCCCCAAAGCTCCCCTTTTCCCTCCAAAGACTTTTGTAATGGGGGCCGGGGAGTGTCCGCGATTTGACGGAAGGGCTTTTTTTCGTTTTTCTGGACTTTTTCCGCGCCGCCTCCCCACTAGTCGAAAGTCTTGGGAAGATGAGGGGAGGGGGGCCGGGGCAGGGGAGAAGGAAGCCTTTCTCCAGAAAGGTTCCTTCTCCCCTCCCCCGGTTTCACACTTACCATACAGGAGCCATCATGCGCGAACTCAAAAAGCGCCTCGCCAAGATTCTGATCGAGCGTTCCTACCGTGAAGGGGACTTCACCCTCGCTTCGGGCCGCAAGAGCGACTACTATTTCGACTGCCGCCAGACTGCGCTGCACCCCGAAGGCTCGTGGCTTATCGGTACGCTGTTCAACGAACTGCTGGCCGATCTGGACATCAAGGGCATCGGCGGCATGACGCTCGGCGCCGACCCGCTGATTTCCGCCACAACCGTCATTTCCCACGAAAAGGGCCGTCCGCTCGCCGGGCTCATCGTGCGCAAGGAATCCAAGGGCCACGGCACCAACCAGTATGTGGAAGGCCTGTCCAACTTCAAGCCCGGCGATCCCGTGGCGATGGTCGAAGACGTGGTCACGACCGGTGGTTCCCTGCTGAAGGCGTGCGAGCGCGTAAAGGACGCGGGCCTGAACGTGGTTGCCGTATGCACCGTGCTTGACCGCGGCGAAGGCGGCCGTGAGGCCATCGAAGCTGCGGGATACCAGCTCCGCGCGCTGTTCACCCGTCCCGAACTGGTCGAGCTTGCCAAAGAAGACTAGCCGGGCGCATTGGCGTTTGTGATGAGGCCCCTCGGAGGAATCTCCGGGGGGCTTTTGTTTGGCGGGCAGGGAAAAAGAAGGCTGTGTTTAAGTTTGTGGTTGATACAAGATTCCAACTGGAAAGGAAGAGTTCTTTGGAAATTATCTGGAGATCTCACAACAATTTTTCAAAACTGGATTTCATGTAATGAACAAAAAATGAGAGAGGCCCACATCACTAGACGTGGAATGGACTTTTATCTATTGATTTTCATTGAAAAAATCATCAAACGTAAAATTGAACACAGCCAAAAAGAATAAGGGGGTCGACAAAAACGTGTGAGGAATGGAAGGTAACGGCTTGGGTTCTGCAAAAAGGAGATGTCCATGCCGTTTGGGTGTGTTCCCGTGAGGGGATGGTGTTGTGCCGCGCTGTTGGCTGTCGGTTTGATGTGCGTGCCGGAGGCAAGGGCATGGGAGGCCGTAACCGGTGGGCTGCCCGATCAGGCGGTGGTTGCCGTGGACAAGTCGCGGCAGCGTTTTTTTCTCATGGAGAAGGGGAGAGCCCGCGGTTATCCGTGTACGACCGGGAAGGCGCGGGGCGACAAACAGGTACGCGGCGATTTGAAGACGCCGGAGGGCGTTTATTTTGTTGTGCGGAAGCGGACGGAACGGCTGGATTTTCAGGAGTACGGCGGGGAAGCCTATATCCTTGACTACCCGAATCCCGTGGATCGGCTGCGCGGCAAGACGGGATCGGGAATTTGGGTACACAGCCGGGGCAGGGCTATCACGCCGTTTGAGAGCCGTGGATGTGTCGTCCTGAACCTCAAGGGCATCGCTGAAGTGGGGCCGGAACTGAAGCGGGGAACGCCCGTGCTTATCGGTGAACGGGTGGAAATTGTGCCTCAGAAGGGTGTCGTGCGCGAAGTGGAGGAGCGTACCCGTGGTTGGCGTAAGGCTTGGCGCCGCGGCGAGGCCGGGGACGGGTACATTGCGCCGGAACGTGCCGCATCCATAAGCAAGATAGAGCGCCAAGAAAAACGTGCGCGGACCACATTCGGGCCTGTCCGGGTTCTGGAAGGGCCGGGGTATGTGGTTTCGTGGTTTGCCCAGCGCACGGCTTTGCCCGGCGGGGGCGCGGAGACGGGGGTACGCCGCCTTTATTGGGAGAAACAGGAGGACGGCGAATACCGTATCGTCGGAATGGCATGGGATGATTAGGGCCTGTCCACGCAAAAAGGTAATAAATGTATTTTTACAAATGGTTATGATTTTTTTGAGCGATGCTGCATTTTCCTTCAACTCTTTTCAATCATGGAAAAAATGCGGCATAGTGTGAACACGCCCTAGGCTGTGTCGCCATTTTGTATATAACTATTTGAAAGTATTAAAAATGATCCTTTTATGGCTTGAAGAGTAATGAAATGGTTTCAATAGATTATATCTACTTGGCGACACGGCCCAATGTTTCCGGGCTTTGAAGCAGTGGCGTTCCAATTGAAAGGGCCTCTGAGCCCGGCGTCAAACGGCTGGAAATTTCGGAATGGAAGACGACCTGTCCAACCCGTATTTTTTCAGCAGTTCATAGAAATGCCCGCGTGAAACGCCGGCAATCCCGGCGGCGCGGCGGACATCCCCCAGACAGGCGGCGAGCAGCCCGGCGATGTAATCGCGCTCGGCTTTGGCCTTCATGTCGCGCAGGGTGGGGAAGGTTTCGGGCTTCCGGGGCTGCGTGGAGGGTTCCGGTTTCGGGAGAGGTTCGGCCGGCGCGGGCTTCTCAGGCTTGGAGAGAGGCACAAGCCGTTTGCGGGCCAGTTCGATGCGGATTTCCGTGGGCAGGTGCCGGGTGAACAGCTGGGTGCCGTCCCCCGCTGCTGCGCAGGCCCGTTCGATGGTGTGGCGCAGTTCGCGCACGTTGCCGGGCCACGAATAGTCCGTCAGCATCGCGTAACAGTCGGGGGTCAGCTCCTTGTCCGGGAGCCCGTGGCGCTGGCAGTAGCGTACGGTGAAGTGCTCGGCGAGCAGGGGGATGTCTTCGGTGCGGCGGCGGAGCGGCGGCACATGGATGGTCATGCCCCGCAGCCGGAAGCGGAGATCGCTCCGGTAGAGATCCATGCTCACCATGTCGTCGAGATCCCGGTTGGTTGCGGCGACGAGGCGGAAATCGCTTTCCACTTCGCGCACTTCACCGACGGGGCGGAAGCGGCGCAGCTCCAGCGCCCGCAGGAAGGCGCCCTGTACGGGGAGGGGCAGCTCGCCCACTTCGTCGAGGAACAGCGTGCCGTGGTCGGCGGCGGCGAGAAGCCCTTCGCGCGCCCTGTCTGCCCCGGTGAACGCGCCCCGTGCGTGCCCGAACAGATGCGCCTCCACCAGCGTTTCGGGCAGGGTGGTGCAGTCCACGGTGACGAACGGGCCGGACGCCCGCAGGCTGTTGGCGTGCAGGGCGCTGGCGAACAGTTCCTTGCCGGTTCCGGTTTCCCCGGTGATGAGCACGTTGACGTTGCTTGCGGCGGCTTCCCGCAATGCTTCCAGCGCTTCGGCCAGCGCGGGGCTTTCCCCGATGATGTCGGGATGCCGCAGGAGGCTGCGGGGGTGGCTGTCCCGGCTGTTTCGCCATTGTACGGCCTGCATGAGCGCCTTCGAGAGGTCGCGGACGCGGAGCGGCTTGACCAGATACTCCCACGCCCCGGATCGCAGGGCCGACTCGGCGGCGTCGGCGTTGCCATGCCCCGTAATGATGATCACATCAGGACGGCCCGGAAGCTGTGAAAAGGTTTCCACATGGGCGAGCCCGTCCCCGTCCGGGAGCAGGACGTCCAGCAGTACGATGTCCACGCCGCGCTGTGCGAGGTCTTGCCCTTCTTTGATCGAGGCTGCGGTGAGCACTTCGTGCCCAAGGGACTCCCCCACATCGGCCACGAGTGCCCGGATCAGGCTTTCGTCATCGACAACAAGGATACGTGCCATATTTACGCCCCGCAGTGTTTGCGAAGAGCGGCGGAAGCCTGTTCCAGCGCTTCGATGGCGGTGCGCAGCAGGGCGGCAAAGTCCTGCCCGTCCGGGGACGCGGCGGCCTGTTCCAGATCGGAGCTGGCCTTGCGCAGGTTCCCAAGGTGCAGCATGCCCGCGCCGTTTTTGAGGCTGTGCGCCTGACGCCGCAGTTCAGGGCAGAGATCGGGAAGCGTTTCCGGTGACAGGGCGAAGCGTTGCAGGTTGGCCCGGATGTTGGGCTCCTCGCTGAGGAATATCCCCGCCAGCCGTTTGAGGAGGGCTTCACCGCCCAGAGCATCCAGCGCGGCGGCGGGATCGAAGACGGAGGCGTGCTGTTCAGGCTGTTCGGATGTGGGCATGGGCGTTTCCCCTTGTTTCCTGCGGGTGGATGGGAGCAGGCCGGCCACGGCGGAGGCCAGCTTGCCGGCCTGTACGGGCTTGAGCAGCCAGCGGTTGATCCCCATGCGGCGGAATGCCTCTTCGTCGCCGGGGTTCAGCGTGGCGGTCAGCACAAGGATCGGGGTTTCCGGCGCGACGCCGAGTTCCCCGGAACGGATTTGCCCCGCGATGTCGAGCCCGGTCATGTCCGGGAGGCGCATGTCCAGCAGTACGGCGTCGGGCTGCAGCTTGCGGATGAGGTATAAGGCGTCCTCGCCGCTGTTCGCCATGTGCGCGGCATATCCGGCCTGCGTCAGCGCTTCGCTGAGGAACAGGGCCGTAACCGCCGTATCTTCAGCGACGACCAGCCGCCCGCTCGTCCCCGTTTCCGCGGGTCGCTCAGGCTGGGCGAGGGTGGAGGGGGAAGCGGGGCAAGGTGAGGCGGGCGTTTCCGGCAGGCCGTCCGCGTCGGCCGCCAGACGGAACAGGGCCGTGAAGGTGAACACGCTGCCCATGCCGGGCGTGCTGGAGAGCGTCAGGTCGCCGCCGAAGCGCCGCGCGATGCCGCGGGCGATGGCAAGCCCGAGGCCGACGCCGGTTTCGTGCGGGCCGCCCGAATCCCGGACGCCCGCACCCTGCTCAAAGCTCTCGAAGATGCGTTCCTGTTCATCCGTAGGGATGCCCCTGCCGGTGTCGATGACTTGGAAGGACAGCGCGCACCGGCCCTCGGAGGCCTGCGTTTCCGACCGGGTGACGCGCAGGGTCACGGAACCCTTTTCCGTAAATTTCACCGCGTTACCGAGCAGGTTGCCGAGCGCCTGGCGCAGCCGGAAACCGTCGCCTATGAGCCTGTCGGGGACGGCGTCGTCCGTCACGAGCGAAAGCCGGATGTCCCGGCTGGCGCAGGCCGGGCGCAGCACGGCGATGCAGGCGTCGAGCTCGGCGCGCAGGGAGAACGGCGCGCAGCAGGTGGGCTGCCTGTCGGCCTCAAGCAGGGAATAGCGCATGATGCCGTCGACGACCGCAAGCAGGCTGCCGGTGGCCTTCCGAAGGTTGGCAAGCAGATAGCGGTGGCGCGAATCCTGCGTTTCGCGTTCCAGCAGTTCGGCCATGCCGAGGATGCCGGTCAGCGGGGTACGCATATCGTGGGTCATGTTGGCGAGGAAGGCGCTCTTGGTGCGGTTGGCGGCTTCGGCAAGCTCCTTCTTGCGGTTGATCTGGAACGTGGCCCCGCCGATCCCCACCATGCCGATGATCCCGATGATCCCGAATGCGAGCCCGGTGGTGCGCTTGCGTTCGGTCGCCGCTTCAAAGAGGGGCTCGGCGGAGATGGACACGCTGATGCCGCCGAGCACGTCGCCGACCTTCTTGTCCTGATGGCACTGGATGCAGCTTTCCTTGGCGGGCAGGGCGGCCATATAGCGGTAACGCATGCCCTCCTCGTCGGAAACGAGATCGAAAAGCTCGTGCCCGCCCTTTTCAAAAGAGAGCAGGGCCCCGGTTTCCCACTGATCGGCCCGGTTTTCCGGGCGCTTCGGGGACAGGCTGGAAATGCGGAAGCCCGCCAGCGTGGAGGTGAAGCTTTCCGCGATCTGCCGGGTCATATAGGCGGGGTTGACCTTCACGAGGGTCGTGCCGCCCTCGGCGCGGAGGGTGCGTTCCTCCTCCGGCAGCCACGGGTTGGCGGGGCAGCCGGGGTGCTCGCGGACCCAGACGCCGCCGTTGTTGGCGTTCCAGTTGCGGGTATCCACGATGCTGGAGAAGAGCGTCGCCGTCTGGATGCGGGCCAGCCCCGTGGTGTACTCGTCCTCGCGCTGGGCGGTCCAGCGGAACAACGTAAACAGCAGCAGCCCCCAGAGCAGGGTGATCAGCAGGGGAAGGCGCAGTACGCGCCATGAGAACGTGGACATGGAAGGCTCCTCTCAGGAACAGAGGCAGGGGAATCCGTGGTCCCGGCTGTCCGCATCCCTGAAATTATGGACGGCTTGCCCGGTGCCTGCCGCCCCCCGCACCGTTTTTGCTCTCTCGAACCGGCGGGGCGGCGTTTGGGCTATGATAAAAGAGGAATCATTCTTAACAGGTTGCCTGAATCGGACAAGTTGTCAGTTTTTTCTGACTAGCTGTCATAAAAACCATACTGTAGCAAGGGAAAAGGAAGGATAGAACCCCCTCTTCATTTTTGCCGCTCCGGTATCCTTTGTCATTTCAAGAGGATTGCATCTCGTACGAAAAGGCGCAATCCCGGCATGGTTTTTGATGGAAGGGCTGAGAGGATTGCCGTTCGCGGCGCGCCGGGAGACGGCCCGCCAAAGCGGTTTTGGTATCTGTTGCAAGAGGAGGCAAGAATGTCTGAGGTGTCACCCCGCAAGTGCCCGTGGTTGAAGATACTGCTGGGCGGCGTTGCGCTGGGCGTGCTCGTGCTGGCAGGGCTGGCGTGGGGTATGCGGGTGACGGATGCGCGTCCTTTCTGTTCCAGTTGTCATATCATGGAACAGGCCGCACGGACGCACAAGCTGTCCCCCCATGCCAAGCTGGCTTGCAACGAATGTCACGCTCCGGCGGCGTTGCTGTCGAAGTTGCCCTTTAAGGCGAAGGAAGGCGCCAGGGATTTCTACATGAATACTCTGGGCGATGTGGACCTTCCCATTGTGGCGGGCATGGCGACGAAGGACGTCGTCAACGCGAACTGCAAGGCCTGTCATTTTGCAACCAACGAGAATGTCGCCAGCATGGACGCCAAGCCCTACTGCGTCGACTGTCACCGTAGTGCGCAGCACATGCGCATGAAGCCCATCAGCACAAGGATGGTGGCCGATGAATAGCCGAGTATTTTACACTCTGATCAGGTTGGCGGTGGTGTGCGCCGCCTTGGGACTTGCCGCGGGCTGCGACGACGTGTCCACAGCCGAATTGAAGACCCCGGTCTACAAGACGGGCTTGAAGGACTCCGACGACAACAAGACCTCGGCGTTTCGCAAGGACTTTCCCCTTCAGGCCGCCAGCTACGACCGCAACAACGAATCCACGTTCATGAGCAAGTACAAGGGTTCCGTCAACTTCATGAAGAACGACGACGTGGACCCGCTGCCCGAAGGCTACAAGCAGGCGGCCCAGCCCTACCTCAAGAACCTGTGGCTCGGCTATCCCTTCATGTACGAATACCGTGAAGCGCGCGGCCACACGTATGCGATCCACGACATCCTCGAAATCGACCGCATCAACCGGTACGGTGAAAAGGGCGGGATGCCCGCCACCTGCTGGAACTGCAAGACCCCCAAGATGGTGCAGTGGATCAAGCAGTACGGCGACGATTTCTGGGCCAAGGACTTCAACCAGTTCCGTACGGAAGTCACGGACGACGATTCCATCGGCTGCGCGACCTGCCACAACGCCGAAACCATGCAGCTCCAGCTCTACAGCGAGCCGCTCAAGGATTATCTGAAGTCCGTGGGCAAGGACCCCGCAAAGCTCCCCCGCAGCGAGATGCGTTCGCTCGTGTGCGCCCAGTGCCATGTGGAATACTACTTCAACGATCCCGGCCATGGCCCCACCAAGCGCCCTGTCTTCCCGTGGAAGAACGGCTTCACGCCCGAAGCCATCTACAGCGTGTATGAAGACAACGGCAATGTGGACATGCCCGGCTTCAAGGGCAAGTTCGCCGACTGGGTGCACCCCGTTTCCCAGACGCCCATGCTGAAGATGCAGCATCCCGACTATGAAACGTGGATCGACGGTCCGCACGGCGCCGCCGGTGTGGCCTGTGCCGACTGCCACATGCCGTACCAGCGCGAGGAAGGCAAGAAGATGTCCAGCCACTGGTGGACCTCGCCCCTGCGTGACCCCGAACTGCGCGCCTGCCGCCAGTGCCATGCCGACAAGACGGCTGCCTACCTGCGCGGGCGCATCGAATACACGCAGGACAAGACCTATAAGCAGCTTCTCGTGGCGCAGGAATACTCCGTGCGCGCCCACGAAGCCGTGCGCCTTGCCCTTGAGTACGCCGGAGAAAAGCCCGCCGATTATGATCAATTGATCATCCGGGCCAAGGAAGCCGTCCGCAAGGGCCAGATGTTCTGGGATTTCGTGTCCGCCGAAAACAGCGTCGGGTTCCATAACCCCGCCAAGGCCCTCGACACCCTGACCAGTTCCATCACCCTGAGCCAGGACGCCATCAACGCGGCGCTCAAGGCCACCAACTACGGCATCGCGCCGAAGCTGGAAGGCGACATCAAGCAGGTTGTGCCGCCCATCCTCAAGATGAGCCGCAAGCTCCAGCAGGACCCCGAATACCTCAAGACCCATCCGTGGTTCGCGTACCTGAAGCCCCTGCCGAAGGCCGGACAGATGTGGGAAGGCAACAAGAAGATCCAGTAGGCGTATGATGAAGGGGGAATCCTCACCCAAAGGCGGAAGCCGGGGATTCCTCCCTTTCCTCTCAACGCCATGAACGCATCATGCGGGTGGGAGGAGACCCTTAAGGCGGGCGGCTGATCGCCGTGCCCTTTTGGGCGAAAGATTCCTTCCCTTTTTTCTTCGGGAGAATCCCCTCCCGTCCACCTCATCCTCACTTGATAAACGGCAAGCCCCTCCGATATATGGCGGAAGGGCTTGCCGTTTGGTTGATGGGCTGTGCGCCGTGATGGTTTTTGGTGGGGCAGCGGGCCTGTTTTATTGAGGTAATGCCCGTTCGCGGGAAAAGTTTTCCGGGCGCGTGAGGGAATCGCTATTTTTTCCCGCCGTCGATGTCCACGGCTGTTTGGGAGGGATCCTCCTGCGCCGCATCCCCTTCGGAGGGCGGAAGCGCGGCTGAAGCGTCCACATCCACGGCGGGGGGCAGGGCCCCGGACTGGCCGCCGGGGACGGAGGGCAGCATGCGCAGTTCCGTGGTCGGCGCGTGCTTGGTGTCGAGGATGACCATGCCGGTACGTTCCAGCACTTCGTGGCGGAATGCGTATTCCGCTTCCATCTGCTTGGTTTTGTAGTGCATCCACGCCCGGACGACATAGCTGATGATCCAGGCTGCGGCGAAGCCGCCCACGACCCATATGGCGACCATATGGAAGTTTTCCCCCAGTTTCAGGAGCAGGCTCATCACCCCGTCGAGATAGTAGATCGCGGCGCACATGAGCACGAAGCCTGCGAACAGGATCACCGTGGGCGCTCCCCGGACCAGTGCGTAAAACGTCTGCATCCGCTGCGGGACGCCTTCAAGGTTCACGTCTTCGCCGCCGCGCGCCCCCCGCGAGAAGCCGAGGCTCACGAGGTTGACCAGCAGCATGGCGAGCACGGGAACCATGACCACGGCGACCAGATAGCCTATCCACGGGAATTGGAAGTGCGGCACGCCGCTGGACGAGGGCTGGGCGTTGGTGATGCTGATGATGATGGCGCCCACCGTTACCGCGAGCTCCATGAGGACGATGCCGATGACGAGGTAGAGGAATAAGGTCTTCTGCTCTTTTTCAGTGAATTGCTTGCCGAACAGCGTGTGGTGCTTCTGTTCCGCGCCGCCGTCCTGCGGGGTTTCGGGGGCATCCTTGGAGGCTTCGGCCTCCTTGCGCTCCGCATGTTCGTATTTGGAAAGGTTCATGTATGCTCCATTGCTTGGTGATGGACACCATTGGTATGGTTTCAAGCTGGGGTAGTATCATAAAGCCGTGCCGTCCGCCAAGCTATGGCCCGCCTCTCCACCGCTGGGGCGTCTTCCCTGAGCCGCACACGGGACATCGGCACTTTCAATAGGCATGACGCCATAACGGGCCAAAAAGCGCATCCGAACCCTTTCAAAAGGCATCGGAAAGGCGAATCCCCGCCCCAGCACGGTCATGGACTGGCGGAAGGGGGTATGATAACGGTAAAGGGCAAACGAACCGAACCGCGCCCGCCGAGGGAACCAACCATCTGCCGAGGAAAACTATCGTGTCTTTTCACAAGGTTATCAAGACAATTGCGGAAATCAACGAGCGCATCAAAAAAGGCAAGGCCGTAGTCCTCAACGCCGAGGAAATGGTCGAGGCCGTCCGGCGCATGGGCCCGGAAAAAGCCGCCCGTGAAGTCGACGTGGTGACCACGGGCACGTTCTCGCCCATGTGCTCGTCCGGCTTGTTGTTCAACATCGGCCAGCCCGAACCGCCGAAGATCCGCACCACCAAGGTCTGGATGAACGACGTCCCCGCCTATGCCGGGCTTGCCGCCGTGGACGCCTATCTCGGCGCTACCGAGCTGCCCGAAGACGATCCCCAGAACAAGGTCTATCCGGGCCAGTTCAAATACGGCGGCGCACACGTCATCGAAGATCTCGTAGCCGGGCGCAGCGTCCATCTGCGGGCGGCTTCATACGGGACGGACTGCTATCCCCGCCGGGCCCTCGACCGCACCATCACGCTGGCGGATCTGGCTTTCGCGCAGCTTCTGAACCCGCGCAACTGCTACCAGAATTACAATGCGGCGGTGAACTGCACCAGCCGCACCATTTATACGTACATGGGGCCGCTCAAGCCGGACATGCGGAATGTGAACTTTGCCACGGCGGGCTGCCTCTCGCCGCTGTTCAATGATCCGTGGTTCCGTACCATCGGCACCGGGACGCGCATTTTCCTCGGAGGCGGGCAAGGTTACGTCATCGGTGCGGGCACGCAGCACGACCCCTCACCCCAGCGCACTGAAAAAGGGCTCCCCCTCAGCGGATCGGGCACGCTCATGGTGCGCGGCGACCTCAAGGGCATGAAGCCCCGCTACCTGCGCGGCCTGTCCCTCACCGGATACGGCGTTTCGCTGGCGGTGGGCGTGGGGATTCCGATCCCGATCCTCAATGAGGACATGGCGGCCTTCACCGGGGTTTCCAACGAGGACATCCTGATGCCCGTGAAGGATTACGGGTATGACTACCCCAATGGGCTGCCCCGGATCATCCAGCATGTGCGTTTCTCCGACCTGCTTTCCGGCGAGGTGGAAATCCAGGGCCGCAAGATCCCGACCGTGCCTCTGACCAGCCATGTGATTTCCCTTGAAATCGCCGATACGCTCAAGGCGTGGATCGGGAAAGGCGAGTTTCTTCTGACAGAAGCGGTTGACCGTATCCCGGCATATTGATGGGCCGTTGGGGAAGCGGCCTTTTCCGAAGGCTGTATCATAGAAAATGGTTGATGCTTTTTTCCTTGAAACTCCAAAGGGATAACCGGAAAAATGCCTTAACCGCGGATCCCGCCAAGGGGGAAACTGAAAAAAGCTCTATTTTTCACAGCACTGCGGAGATGAAACAACTACATACTTTAACAGAGCCTTTCCGAAAGGATCCGCCATAGCGTGTTGTTTCATCCCCACAAGTTTCGGAAGGCTCCGCCAGAGATGGCATTGTACCGCTGATCCGGCGATGTCAGGAAGTGAAATGGGGGGGCTTCTCCACAATATGGTGAAGGCAGGGCTTTTCCTTTTTCTGCTGGCGAACCTCATGGCCGAGGCAACTTGTTTTGGGGGGGGCGAAAGCCTGACAAGCGGCCCGCACAGCGTGGCTGGATCGGTGAACAGGCACTTCTCACGCGGCTTGTTGACGAGGGGCCCGCACAGCGTGGCTGCAGAACGGCATTGTGGTTATTGTGATTTTAAGAAAAATATCAACAGATTACTGTGGCGGCATCTTCTGGAAAAGGCCCCTGCCCCTTCCCGGAGTGTCGGCCCGGATTGTGCGGGAGATTCGCTTCTGCAATGAAAACAACATTCCAGCTATCTGAAATTCAAAATGAATTTTTTAAAAAAGGCTGTGCCGTAGAAAACGGTTGATGCTTTATTTCCTTGAAATTTCAAAGAAATAACCAATAAAATCCCCCAATCACAGAGCCCATCAGCGGAAAATTTTGAGAAAAAACATATATTTTCAGTATATTGCTAAAACAAAACAACCATGTACTCTGACAGAGCCTTAGAAAATCATCAAAAAGGCGAATGTCTCGATTGAGCCTATCCCTTTATCTTTCAAGCCGTTTGCCCTATCTTGAATCCTTGCTTGCGGAAGCGGGCAATAGGGACGGCCTGCGGGCAGGGCGGGAAAGGCGGCCTCAGGAGGGGGCGGCGTGCTTGTCTTTTACGGAAACGGCATTAACGTTATAAGGCGATTTTCTTTGGAAGCCGGGCGCTCCGGCTTTCCTCTTCTTTCCGTACAAACGTAGCGAGACGAGGTGTTTTGGTGAAACTCCCCGAATTTGGTTTTTTGGAAAAATGCAAGATTGTCGGCAAGACGCTGCTGGTGCAGGTTTGTTTGTTCATTACGTTGCTGCTGCTCGCGTGGGGCAGCCAGGCTCTGTATGCGAAGATCGATCGCACGGAATTCCCCACCCCCGTCCAGATCGCCGAAGCCGACAAGCTCGATGAGAACGCCAAAGGGAAGGCGCTGGTGGATGCCATCACGCATCAGATGCGCTATGAACTGGACTCCACGTTCGGATGGAGCATCAACGACATTTTGTTCAACCGGTTTGTGCTGGACAACCGGGCGTACCGGCAGTACGGCGTGTACCATGCCACCAAGGTGCTGATGGATCTGTATTCCATGACCATCGCCAAGCTCGGCACCAACGACCGCGAGAACGAGATGCTCTACAAGGCCCGCCTGAACAGCTTCGCCATCGATCCGCGCAGCTTCATGTTCCCGTCCGCCGAGTCGTCCTACAAGAAGGGGCTCAAGCTCATTGAGCAGTATAAGGAAAGCCTCGACAAGGGCACCGGCGTGTACAACTGCCGGACTGACGACCTGTATGCCTCCTTTGACCTTGTGATCGGCGAAAACCTGCTCGGCTACGCGCTCGGCCTGCTCGAAAACTCGCAGGAACTGCCGTTCTACACGCTGGACAACCGCATTTATGAAGTGCAGGGCATTGTGCTGGTCGTGAGGGACTTCATCAACGCGCTGTATGAACTGTACCCCGAAATCAGCAGCAAGGGGAATGCGGGCAACATGGCCGCCGCGATAGAATACATGAACCGGATCTGTACCTATGATCCGCTGTACGTCACCTCTAAGGTCAACTCCGGCGAACTCATCATTTCCTATGTGCTGTTCGCCAAGAACCGCCTTGAAGACATCCGCAACAGCATACGCATCTAAGTTTTTTATGGCTCTGTTGTAGCATGTGGTTTTTCATCTCCACAGTGCGGTGAAAATACAGCCTTTTTCTCCGGTTTTCCCCTCGGCGGGAACCACGGCCAAGGCGTTTTGCCGGTTATCCCTCTGGAGCTTCAAGGAAAAAAGCATCAACCATTTTCTATGACACAGCCTTTTTCATCAAGCGCAAAGCAAAAGGGAGGACGGCATGCCGTCTTCCCTTTTTTCGTAGGGAATCCCCCGTCAGGCGGGAAGTTCCCAAAAGCGTATCCGCCGCCTTCCAAAAACTGGGGGCTACGCGCCGTAGTATTCCTTATACCACTTCACGAACTGCCCGACGCCGTATTCCACGGACGTCTGCGGGCGGAACCCGGTGTCCGCGATGAGGTCGGAGACGTCGGCCCATGTGGCTTCCACATCGCCGGGCTGCATGGGCATGAGGTTGCGGACGGCTTTTTTGCCGAGGGCGTCTTCAAGCGTGCTGATGAAAGTCCCCAGTTCGACCGTATTGTTGTTGCCGATATTGTAGATACGCCACGGCGCGGTGCTGGTCGAAGGGTTGGGCCTGGCGCTGTCCCACTCAGGATCGGGCTGGGGGATGCGGGCCATGACGCGCATCACGCCCTCGATGATGTCGTCGATGTAGGTAAAGTCGCGGCGCATCTTGCCCTCATTGAAGACCTTGATGGGCTCCCCGGCGAGGATGGCCTTGGTGAACAGGTAGAGGGCCATATCCGGGCGGCCCCACGGCCCGTAGACGGTGAAGAAGCGCAGCCCCGTAGCCGGAAGGCGGTACAGGTGGCTGTAGGTGTGGGCCATGAGCTCGTTGGCTTTTTTGGAGGCCGCATACAGGCTGACCGGGTGATCCACGTTGTCGCGCACGGAGAAGGGCATGGACGTATTCATGCCGTACACGGAACTGGACGAGGCGAACACCAGATGCCCCACTTTCCCGTGGCGGCAGCATTCGAGCAGGTTGCCGAAGCCCACAAGGTTGGACTGGACGTAGCTTTTGGGGTTGATGAGGCTGTAGCGCACGCCCGCCTGCGCCGCGAGGTTCACGACATGCGAGAACGTGTTGCGGCCGAATACGGCTTCCAGCGCGGCATCATCGGCGAGATCCGTATGCTCGAAGGTGAATCCGGGCAGGGCCAGCAACTGCGCAAGGCGATCCTTCTTGAGCTGTACCGAATAGTAATCGTTGAGGTTGTCGATGCCGACGACCGTATGCCCCTCGGCGACTAGGCGTTTGGAAAGATGGAATCCGATGAACCCGGCTGCGCCGGTGACGAGAACGTGCATGTAGACCTCTTTGGCTGATTGATGCGTGGGAAGAGGTGCCCGGCCGCGCTTTCCGCGCAAAGGGGACGCCTCCGATAGTTTGCCCGTAAAAAGGCTGTTCCGCTGCGGATGGCACGCCGCCCCCCCCAATGAAAGGGACACACCCGGAAGGGCTGCCCCGTCTTCCCCAACCCCCTTCTATCTTCCCGCAATAATGGATTTTAAGAAGGTGATAAGCTGGGCATAGCGCTGCGGTTCCCCAATGAGGCCGTCGACGTGCGGCGTGACCACATAGCGGTATCCGTGCACGATGCTCGGCAAAAGCGGGCGCAGATCGGCAAGGCCGAGAGCTGGCGGAACCTGCCCGCACATGAGGATGACGCTTTCGGGCTTGAGCGCGGCTATGCCGCTCAAAAACATCCGGGCGTCAACCGTCGCCTCCGATTCGCCGTCCCCATAGGGATAGCGGTTCAAGGGCCAGAACGCATGGCTCCCCTTGGGGAGCGCCATATCCCCAAGCAAACGGCGCAGGAAATCGCGGTGGGCGGCATCGGCGTCGCCGCCCAGGTCACGGCTGAGGGACGGATAAGACCAGACCAGCAAGGGGCGGGGCGGGGTCTTTTTAAGCAGCGCCTGCCAATAGGCGGGCCATGCGTCCGGCGGCAGGATGTCGGCGGCCCGCGCCGCTTTTTGGGGGGCGCTGGAAACAGCCTGCGGCTGCTGGGGAGGGACGTAGGGAGGCGGCTGGCGGCGTCCCTCGCGCTGCGGCGGCGCGCCGTACTGCCGGGGGGGGCGGACGGGAGGCGCGGCTTCGGACGGTTCGGGTTCCGGGCGCGCCAGCAGCCGTTCCCTGACCTCCTCGTCGAGGAGCAGATGCGTGATCCCGGCCTGACGCCACGGACGGAAGGCCGGGGAAATGTTCAGCGGGACAGGAGCCACGAGAGCAGTCTCCACGCAACGTCTGTTTTGGAAAGGCGTGCCCAGCGTTCTTCGCGCCCGGAGGCGTCGGCGACGAAAACCGTGTTGTCCGCCGTGCCGAAACCGTCCTGGAGCAGGTTGCCCACGACCATATCGGCTTTTTTGGAAACGAGCTTGCCGCGGACGGAGCCTTCGAGGTTCTGCGATTCTGCGGCAAAGCCCACGACCTTTTGATCCGGCCTGCGGCCTGCGGCGAGCGTTTTCAGGATGTCCGGGTTGGGTGCGAAATGGACGTCGAACCCGTCGGGGGCGTCGCTTTTCTTAAACTTCTTGTCGCCGCCCTGCGCCGGAGGCACAGGGGAGAAGTCGGCTACGGCGGCGGTAAACACGCCCGCGTCGCACTGCGGCCACACCGAAGCGGCGGCCTCCAGCATGTGCCGGGCCGATCCGACGTTGTGCCGGGCGATCCCGGCGGGCAGCCACGGCGTGCCCGGCCCGCAGACGGCCTCAACCCGCGCGCCGCGCAGCCATGCGGCCACGGCGACCGCCGCGCCCATCGTCCCGGTAGACGGGTTCGTCCAGAAACGCAGCCCGTCCCAGTGCTCGCGGGTGGGGCCGAGGGTGACCATGACCCGCATGCCTTCCATATCCTGCGGGGCCAGCGCGCGCAGCCCGGCGAGGTAGATTTCCCGCAGGTCGGCAAGGCGTCCCTGCCCTTCCTCGCCGCATGCCGTACGCCCGCAGCCGGGCTCGACCACGGCGCATCCCCTCCCGCGGAGGGCGGCGATATTGGCCTGCGTAGCCGGATGGCTCCACATGGCGGGATTCATGGCGGGGGCGATGACGGCCTTGCCCCGGAAGGCAAGGGCTTGGCAGGCCAGCAGTTCGTCGGCCTGTCCCTGCGCCAGCCGCGCGATGGTGGCGGCGGAGGCGGGGGCGATGACGAGGGCCTGCGCCACTTGGCCCGGTTCGAGATGGGCGAAGGGCGAGGGCGCCTGCGGATCATCAAAGGCCGCCGTGTATACCGGGGCCGCGCCGAGTGCGGCGAACGTCAGCGGCGTGACGAATTTCTGGGCGGAGGGGGTCAGGGTCGCACTGACGGAAACCCCCGCATCCTGCCACTGGCGCACGAGATCGAGCGCACGGTAGGCGGCGACGGAGCCGCACACGCCAAGATGGAGGCGGGCCCCGCCGACGCCGCGGAAGGCGAGATGTGCGTCCATTACTGGCTCAGGCCCTGCTGATGCACGCCGCCGGAGCTGCCCGTGCCCGTGGACGTGTCGGGCGTCAGATAGAACGACGGGGTGGAGCTGCCGCCCGCGTCCATTCCGGCGGAGATCCCGCCGTTGCCCATAGTCGGCAGGACGCCGTCGGCGAGCCGGGTCATGGCCCAGATTTCCATAGCGGCGGTGGTGGTCTGATCATAATAGTAGATCACCACGTACCGTTCGCCTTTTTCGTACAGGTGCATGGTCTTGGAGCCGATGGCAGCGCCGCGCAGGTTCCAGCCCTGACGGTTCATGTTCAAAATCATGGCGTTGGCGAGGGAGGGCTTGTCCACGCGGCCTTCGACGGTGATGAGGCCGGTCTTGGTTCCGTCCTGAGCCACGGAAATGAGGCTGCGCTTGGCGTCCACGGACATGTCGCGGGGAATCGGGACATCGGGGAACTGATCAAAATAGACTTCGCTGCCGTCGGAGGATTTCGTCTCGAACGGATTGGAAATATTGAGCTCCGCGCACCCGGAAAGGGGGAGCAGGGAACAGATGAGCAGCAGGCAGTAAAGAGCACGCATGGGAAACTCCTTCGTCATGGCGGTGTCCGGGAACCCCCGGCTTTCTGTTCATAGCCAATCTTCGCATGATGCGCAAATAGAAGGCGATGGCGTTCCCGGCCCTTGCCCAAAGGAAAACCCGGAAGCCTGCCCTTGTATCCCCAAAGGGCTCCCACCTGAGGCCCATATGCGCATAGGCATCGCCTGTTCCCCCCTCTACCACAAAAGGCTGGCGCCGGAACGGGCTCTTATCAGGGAACCGTTGGATATCCTGCGGCTGCTCCCCCCGGCTCGCACCGGAACGGACTCTTTACGAACGAAATGCAAACCGGCCGCATCCGCTCCCCCCGGCTTGCGCGGGAACGGACTCCTTCCGCGCGGCCTCCCCGCCAGTCGAAAATCTTTGAAGAGGATAGGGGAGGCTTGGAGGGGGAAGGGGAAACTTTCTCTAGAAAGTTTCCCCTTCCCCCTCCAACTATCCTAATACCTATCCCATACCCCTTACGCCATCCAGTACCGGATCAGCGCCACGGTGCCCATGCCGACGGCAAGCGCGCCGAACAAGCTGCCTTTTTTGTACCAGCAGATGAGCAGGGTGGGGAAAGTGGCGATGAGGAACAGGTTGTCCCCAGCAATATTGAGCTTGCCGTCAGCGAGGAGCAGATCGGGCGCGACCAGCGCGGCGAGCACGGAAACGGGCACAAAGGAGAGCCAACGCGTCAGGAGCGGCGGCAGCTCGCGCCCCGCCAGCAACGTGACCGGGAGCACGCGGGGGATGAGGGTCACGAGGGTCATGCCGAGGATGCAGAGCAGGAGATCGATGTTCATGCTTTCTTCCTGAGGGCGTCGATGTTGCGGTCGCGGTGGGTGACGAGCAGGGCCCCGATGGTGGAGGTGATGACGCTGGCGATGATGACGTTCCAGCGGCCCGTATCGCACATGGCGAGGATGACGGAAAGCAGCGCCGAGAGGATGGCCGCCAGCGTGTACAGCCGCTCCTTGCACTGGGGGACGAGCAGGGCAAGGAACATGGCGGGCAGGGCGTAATCAAGGCCGAACAGCTTGGGATCGGGCAGGAAGTCGCCGGCCACCGCGCCGATGAGCGTACCGAGCACCCAGCCGCTGTGTGAGGTGAAGTTGGCGGCGTACACCAGCGGAAGCCGCGCCTTCTCGCCCGTGGCCATAGCCATGCTGTGCATGGCGAAAACCTCATCCGTAAGCCCCCAGCCGATGATGAACTGCTGGAAACGGGTGAACGGCGCGAACCACGGGGCTACGGCGGCGGACATGAGCACATGCCGCAGGTTGATCACGAACGTGGTGAAGACGATGGAAAAGACGGATGCGCCCATCCCCCATAGGCCGACGGCGATGAACTGCCCGGCCCCGGCGTAGACGAACAGGGAAAAGAGCACGGCGTATACGGCGGGAATGTTGTTCTGGACGGCAAGCACGCCGTATGCGAAACCAAGCGGCACGTATCCCAAAAAGATGGGGAACCCGCGCTTTATGCCTGTAAGGACGGCGGAGGAGGAAGAGGCTTCCGGTTCCGTCTTGGCGGTTGATTCAATGGTGTCGGACATGATGCTGCTGCGAATGTTGATGGGGGCTGAAAGCTGACGGGATCGGCACAGGGCTCTTGCCGCAAGGACGGAAAGAGCCCTGTGGAAGGAGTCGGAAGATATACCGAAACACACAGGGCGTCTAGTTTAAAAAGGCTCCGTCATAGTACGTGGTTGTTTCATCTCCACAGTGCGGTGAAAATACAGCCTTTTTATCCGATTTTCCCCTTGGCGGGATCCACGGCCAAGGCATTTTCCGGTTATCCCTTTGGAACTTCAAGGAAAAAAGCATCAACCATTTTCTATAACACAGCCTTTAAAAAAGCCTTTGAAAGCGGGCCGTACTTCATCGGCATAACGCCGGGATCTTCGCCCGCCTCGCGCCGAGGAATGCGGCAAGAGACATCTTTTGTTTTTGGCTGTGCCATAAAAATGGTTGATACCTTTTTCTTTGAAGTTCCAAGGGGATAACCAATAAAATGTCTCAGCCATGAAGTCCGCCGATGAGAAAACTGGAGAAAAAGGCCGTATGTCCACCGTGCTGTGGAGATGAAACAACCACGCACTATGACGGAACCTTGTTTTTTTAGGGGATGCGTTTGTCTCAGAGCCACAATATGGTGAAGACACAGCCCCTTTTTCGTTTGGCTGTGCCATAGGAAACAGTTGATGCTTTATTTCTTGAAATTCCAAAGGAATAACTAAAACGCCCCAATCATGGAGCCCACCAGCGGAAAAATTGGAGAAAAAGCCTCTGTTTTCAGTATATTGCTGAAATAAAACAACCATATGCCATGACAGGGGCTTTCGTTTTCCCCGTTGCCGGATTCCATGATTGAGGCGTTTTGCCGGTTAGCTGTTTGGGGCTTCAAGAAACAAAGCATCAGCCATTCCCTGTGGCACGCCCTGAAAAAAGCCCCTGCCGGAACAGGGGCCTTTTCCACCGCTATGGAGAGCAAGTTACGGGCGGCTCAGGTCAAACAACAGCGGCCGGTCTGCCTCAAGAAAGGGCAGCGTTTGGGCCTCTTCGGGCGTCACCCAGCGGAAGGCCTGCCCGTCGTTGGCGGCAGGCTCCCCGGAAAATTCGGTGATATGGAAGAAGTGGAGCCGCACCGAACGGAAATCGTAATCGTGCTCAACCGTGCGCCAGAGCTTCGGGTTGCGGATGGACAAGGACAATTCCTCAGCGAGTTCGCGGGCAAGGGCCGCTTCCAGCGACTCGCCGGGTTCGACCTTTCCGCCGGGGAATTCCCAAAAACCGGCCTGCGGATGACCCTCCGGGCGCTGTGCCGCGAGAAACGAGCCGCCGCGCCACAAGATGCCGCCCACCACTTCGATCCGTGCCTTCCCTTCCATCTTCCCCCCCTTAAAAAACAAGGCTGTGCCATAGGAAACGGCTGATGCTTTATTTCCTGAAATTCCAAAGGAATAACCCATAAATGCCCCAATCAAGGAGCCCATCAGCGGAAAATCAGAGAAAAAGTATCTTCAGTATGCTAAGGAAATAAAACAACCATATGCCATGACAGAGCCAAAACAGGCGTTTCGCCGCCTGCCGTCCTTTTTTGCCCATAGGCTTTCTGTCAAAGCTTGCCGCCGGCTGAAAACGGGCCCGCCCATCCGACGGCTTTCATCCTTTTTCCTGCACCCAATAGGGGGCAATCCCATCGTGCGCCCTTCCGCCTGCCAAAGCCTGGGAAAAGGGCCGCTGTCCGCGCAGGCAGGTTTGGGGAAGGGAAGGGCGCTCTCCTGAAACTGCCTCCCCCTCCCCAATCCATCTTAGTTCTTCGTGAGGTACTCGGCGATCATCGCGTCGTAGCGCGAAGTCTTGGCGAACGTACGGGCGGCCATGCGCTGGCGGAAAGGCAGGGAAACGCGCATATCGTTGGCCTTGAGTTCCGCCGTGGCTTCCGCGTAGGCATCGGGATCGGACAGTACGAGGATGCTGTGGAAGTTCTTGGACGCCGCGCGGAGCATACAGGGGCCCCCGATGTCGATTTCCTCAATGGCTTCGCGGGGCTTCAGCCCCTTGGCCAGGGCGCTCTCGAAATCGTAAAGGTTCACGCAGATGAGATCGAACGCCTTGATCCCCTTTTCTTTCAGGACGGCGAGGTGTTCGGGGTTGTCCTTGTCGGCGAGGATGCCGCCGTGGATATGGGGATGAAGCGTCTTCACCCGGCCGCCGAGGATTTCGGGGAAGCCGGTCACGTCGCTGACGGCGGTGACGGGAAGGCCCGCGTTTTCAAGGAATTTCAGCGTGCCGCCGGTGGAGACGAGCTCCACCCCGTTGGCATGCAGAAAGGCTGCGAATTCCGCCAGTCCGTCCTTGTGGGTGACGCTGAGCAGAGCCCGCCTGATGGGAAGAAAATCCATTCGATTTGCTCCTGATCCGGGTTGGGCGAGAAAGGGGAGAGGCCGGGAAGGGGCTCCCCCTTAGTGGTGCATGTGATCGCCTTTTTTGATACGATAAAAAGCCGTCGCCACAATGACGCAGAAATACACGAAAATAAGCGATACGCCCACAAACCCCTGCGGCGTGGAGTGCATGGCGTTGCTGACCAGCTCGTTGAACATGGCGGACTCCTTGGCTCTTCCGGCCCCGAACGCCGAAGGGGTTTTCCGGCGGACGCGGTCGGGACGTTAAAGTATTACATTGCCCGGCTTGCGATAAAAGTCAAGCGGGGGCTTTGGAGGAAGCATGGCCAAACCATTTGTAAATCCTTTTGTTTCCGGCCAGTTCCTCGAACTGCGCGTGGATGCGCTGGTGTCCGACGGGCGCGGCCTCGGACGTCACGGCGGCGTGGTCGTGCTCGTCGAGGACGCCTTGCCGGGGCAGCTTGTGCGGGCGCGGGTTTCCGCCGTGCGGAAGAGCCTTGCGGAAGCGGCGCTTGTCGAAGTGCTCGAACGCTCGCCGGACGAGCAGGGGCCGCCGTGCCCCCATGCCGGGCGGTGCGGCGGATGTTCGTGGCAATCGCTGGCGTATGCCCGCCAGCTCGCGTGGAAGGAACGCATCGTGCGCGACGCGCTGGAGCGGGTGGGCAAGGTGGCGTGCCCGCCCATGCTGCCCATCCTGCCATCCCCTTCCGAGTGGGGGTACCGCAACAAGATGGAGTTCGCCTTTGGGGTGTCCGACGACGGCGGCAAGGCGCTTGGGCTGCGGGAACGCGGTTCGCGCAGCATCGTTGAAGTGACGGGGTGCCTGTTGCAGACGCCGTTGACCATGCGGGTTCTGGAAGCGGTGCGGCTGTTGTCCAATGGGGCTTTTCGCGATCTGGACGGACGGTTCCTCGTCGTCAGGGAGCCCCATGCGGGCGGCTGTTTTGTGGAGCTGATTGCAGGGGCAGGAGGGAGCCCTGAGGCGGGGGAGCGGTTCGCGGCGGCGCTGCGGACGGAACTTCCCGAAGTGACGGGTTTCGCGCTGTCGGAACGCCTGGCCTCCAGCGACGTGGCCTATGGGGAGCGGACGTTGTACGCGGACGGGCGGCTTGAGGAGCGGATCGGCGATGTCCGGCTGCAAATGGGGCATAATGCCTTTTTTCAGGTGAATACGCCCGCCGCCGAACTGCTGTATGCGGAGGCTGCCCGGTTTGCCGCGCTTGAGGAACTGCCGGATCCCGTCTTGTGGGACGTGTACGGCGGCGTCGGCTCCATCGGCCTGTACATGGGGCGCAGTGCGCGGGTCGTGGGCATTGAGGAAATGCCCGGCGCGGTGCGCTGTGCCCGCAGCAACGCGAAGGCGCTGGGCAGGAAGGGATACAGGGTGGAGCAGGGCGATGCCAAGTCCGTGCTTGGGCGTCTGGTGAGGCTCGGCCCCAAGCCGGATGTGGTGGTGGTCGATCCGCCGCGTGCCGGGGTTGATGCCAAGGTCGCGCAGCAGCTTGCCGAGGCGGCCCCGCTGCGGCTTGTATATGTTTCGTGCAATCCCGCGACGCTGGCCCGCGATATAGCCCGGCTGACCCCGGCTTTCCGCCTGAAGGCCGCCCGGCCTGTGGACTTGTTCCCACAGACGCCGCATGTGGAAACGGTGGCCCTGCTGGAACGCGCGTGATTTCAGATTGAATAAAGGGCCATTGCTTTTGGTTCGGCCTCTTTTCGGCAACCGGGCGCAATCACGGCCTCACCTCCCGGTACTTTTTGTAAGGCTCTATTATATAGTATGTGATTGTTTCATCTCCACAGTGCGGTGAAAATACAGCTTTTTTCCGGTTTTCCCCTTGGCGGGATCCACGGCTAAGGCATTTTATCGGTTAATCCTTTGGAGCTTCAAGGAAAAAAGCATCAACCATTTTCTATAACACAACCTTTTGTAATCATTGCCGCTCAATGGGAATGGCGTGCGGAGATCATTCGGAAGGGGAACGGGTTGCCGCATGATGCCCGATTCCCCTAGGCCCATTCCTTTCCGCCACGGCATTGCAGCGGGCGCGGGAGCGGGAGCGAAAGAAGGGAACCATGCTTGCGTATCTTCAGGGGCTGTCGCTTGGGCTGGCGTACGTTGCGCCCATCGGCGTGCAGAATCTTTTCGTCATCAATGCCGGCCTGTCCCTGCCGCGGGCGGCGGCCTACCGGACGGCGCTCATCGTCATCTTTTTTGATGTGACCCTTGCGCTTGCCGGTTTTTTCGGCATCGGCGCGCTGATCGAACATTCCGGGCTTATCCGAAAGGGCGTTTTGCTGGCGGGCAGCCTTGTGGTGATGTATATGGGGCTCCGGCTCGTGCTGTCCCGCGAAGTTGCCAGCCCGGCGGTCAACGTGGATATCCCGCTCATGAAGACCATCGGCATGGCCTGTGTGGTGACATGGTTCAATCCGCAGGCAATCATCGACGTGTCGTTGCTGCTTGGGTCTTTCCGGGCCGCCTTGCCGCCCGATGAGTCCGGCCTGTTCCTCTGGGGTGTGGTCAGTGCGTCCTGCCTCTGGTTCCTGTCCCTGACCACCATTTCCTCGCTTTTCAAGAACCGGTTTACGCCGCGCCTGCTGCGCATCATCAACCTTGTCTGCGGCCTGATTATCTTTTTCTACGGCGTGAAGCTTGGCTGGTCGTTCGTGGAGTTATGGCAGAGTGCCTATTGACAGTACGGGAACACTTAGGTCGTGTCATTGTGTCGTATATAATTATTTGAAATTATTTAAATATTTTTTGTGGTTTAACAAGTTAATATAATTAACAAGTTCAATATATTGTATCTAATTGCCGACATAACCTAGAAAGTGGGAACCTTTTTGCCGTTGCCGTTGCCGATCCCAACGGCCTTGCAAAGACCTTTTCTGTAGGGCTGTGTCATAGAAAACGGTTGATGCTTTATTTCCTTGAAACTCCAAAGAAATAACCAAGAAAATTCCCCAATCACAGAGCCCACCAGCGGAAAATTTGGAGAAAAAGTATATATTTTCAGTATATTGCTGAAACAAAATAACCATGTCCTATGACAGAGCCTTCTGTAATGGCAGCCACATTCCTGAACGAAACAATCCGTTATAACGTATGGTTGGTATAGGCATCCAACATAGGAGGATACTCTCATTTTATACGGTTTTTCTGCTGCCGATCTGCATGGGCTTTTATTGATTCTTTAAGGCTGTGCCGTAGAAAAAGATTACTGTTTTATTTTGAGGCTGTGCCCTAGGAGCTGTCTCTAAATAAGTTCTCGACTTTTCGTCTTTCTGTTGTTTTGATGTCTGGCATGAGCAGACACGATATTTCAGACGAAAAATGGGC
>NZ_DBMAFI010000019.1:0-65244 GCF_057864385.1 Bilophila sp.
CCCAAAGACTTTTGTAAAGGTTTATGGCGGAACGGGCGGCACGGGAAGCCAAACCTTGGCGCACGTCTCCCGGCAAGGCTGCAAAATGTGTTTTATTTACATAAGGAATTATCATGAAACGTAATATCTATCTCAAGACAATCCCTCCCGCGGAAGCTGTCGCACGGGTGAAGGCTTCCATAGACCGCGAAGCCCTAATCCGCGAGGAAACGATCCCTTCGCATGAAGCTTCGGGCCGGGTGTTGGCGCACGCGGTACACGCCCGCTATTCCGCGCCCACCTTCCATTCGGCGGCGATGGACGGTTACGCGGTCAACGCCCGTTCGACCTTCGCGGCACGGGAAGGGCACCCGCTGACGCTCAAGGCCGGGGAAACCTGCTTTGCCGTCAATACCGGCCACCCCATGCCCGAAGGCTGTGACGCCGTGATCATGATCGAACAGGTCGTGCTGGACGGCGACGGCGTCACCATTGAAGCCCCCGCCTTTCCGTGGCAGCACGTCCGCCGCATCGGGGAGGACATTGTGGCGACGGAGCTGCTCTTTCCGCGCAACCACCAGTTGAGGCCGTGGGATGTGGGCGCGCTGCTTTCCGGCGGCATCTGGGACGTGCCCGTCTGGGAGCGCGTCACTGTCCGCATCATCCCGACAGGGGATGAGGTGCTCGACTTCGCCACGCACCCCGATCCCGGCAAGGGGCAGGTCGTGGAATCCAATTCCCAGATGCTGGCGGCGCTGGCCCGTGAATTGGGCTGCGTCGTGGAACGCGCCGCCCCCGTCCCGGACAGCCCGGAAGCCCTGCATCAGGCCCTGAAGGACAGCCTTGACGCGGGCAGGCACCTGACCATCTTCTGCGCGGGCTCGTCCGCAGGCTCCAGGGACTTCACCCGCGCCACGCTGGAAAAGGAAGGCGAAATCCTCACGCACGGCATCGCCGCCATGCCGGGGAAGCCTTCCCTGCTCGCCAACTGCCGGGGCCGCCTCGTGGCAGGGGCGCCGGGGTATCCGGTAAGCGCGCTGGTCTGCTTCAAGGAACTGCTCGAACCGCTCATCTCGTGGCTTTCGCACCGTGAACCGCCCGCAAAAACCGTCGTCCCCGTCGAGCTGACCCGCACCGTGCCCTCCCGTCCGGGCGTCGAGGAGCACGTGCGCGTGTCCATCGGGCGGGTCGGCGACAAGCTGGTCGCCACGCCGCTCGGACGCGGGGCCGGGAACATCACCACCGTCACCCGCGCACAGGGCGACGTGCGCATCCCCGAACAGGCTGAGGGCCTGAACGAGCACGCCGTGGTTCCCGCCGAGCTGTCCGTTTCGGAAGCGGAACTCGACCGCATCCTTGTCTGTGTGGGCAGCCACGACAACACCCTTGACCTGCTCGCAGACGAACTCATGGGCCTGCCTGAGCCCTTCCGGTTCGCCTCCACGCACGTCGGCAGCATGGGCGGCATTACGGCCCTGAAAAACGGCTCCTGCCACCTCTCCGGGATGCATCTTTTCGATCCCGACTCCGACGACTTCAACTTCCCGTTCATCAAGAAATTCCTGCCCGATGCGGACGTAACGGTCATCAACCTCGCCATCCGGCATCAGGGCATCATCGTCCCGCACGGCAACCCGATGGATATTCAGGGCATCGACGATTTCACCCGTGTCCGCTTCATCAACCGCCAGCGCGGGGCCGGGACGCGCATCCTCCTCGACTGGAAGCTGAAGCAGGCCGGGATCAAGCCTTCCGACATCAAAGGATACGACAAGGAAGAGTTCACGCACATGGCCGTGGCGGTAAACGTGCTCACCGGGGCGGCCGACTGCGGCATGGGCATCTACGCCGCAGCCAAGGCGCTTGGCCTTGACTTCGTGCCGCTCGCCCTCGAACGCTATGATCTCGTCATCCCCACGCGCTTCCTCGATGATCCCCGCGTTCAGGCCGTCCGCGCCCTGCTCGACTCGCCGGCATTCAAGGCGCGCATCGAAGCCCAGGGCGGCTATGATACGCCCCTTACCGGGCAGATCATGGTGGAAGGCGAAAAACGGATGTAGGAAGAGGGGAGGGGAACCCTTGGGGCAGGGGCGGCGTTGCCGCCGATGTCCGTAAGGCAGGGGCCCCGCCCGACAGCCAAGGCACCTGCCGGGCCATCCGTGCGGGGCCGTCTGTAGAGGCCCCTCCCAACCTCGGCGCAGCCGCCGGAGCGTAAGATGCGGGGGCCATCCGTGGGGAAGGCTCTGTTCAAGTTTACGGTTGATAAAGAGAAAGGCTCTGTTATCGCTTATGGTTGTTTTATCTCCACAGTGCGGTGAAAAATATAGCCTTTTTCTCCGGTTTTCCCCTTGGCGGGATCCACTGATAAGGCATTTTGCCGGTTACCCCTTTGGAACTTCAAGGAAAAAAGCATCAACCATTTTCTATACACAGCCGTGGGGAATCCCTCCCCCGCCAAGATTCACCCCTAACCCGTTTCCTTATCAGGGAAACCGATCAGCACAGCCAAGGAAAGCCTCATGATCCGCCCTGCCACAGAAGCAGACCTGCAAGCGATTTTGGATATTTATAACGATGCCGTCATCAACACCACGGCCGTCTACACCTATAGGCCGCATACGCTGGACATGCGCAGGCGGTGGTTCAACGAACACCGTGAGGCCGGGCTTCCCGTTTTCGTGCTGGAAGAGGACGGCGTGGTAGCCGGATTCGCCACCTATGGAAATTTCCGTCCGTGGCCCGCCTACAAGTACAGCATCGAACATTCCATTTATGTGCATAAGGACTTCCGGCGGCGCCACATCGCCACCCGGCTGATGGAAAAATTGCTGGAGGCCGCGAACGGGGCAGGCTATGCGACCATGATCGCGGGCATTGATGCCGACAATGCCGCCAGCATACGCATGCACGAACGATTCGGGTTTACGTTCGCCGGGAAAATCGTCAAAGCGGGGTACAAGTTCGGCCGCTGGCTCGATCTCGTTTTCTACCAGAAGCTTCTCGACGGCCCGAAGCAACCTGTTGGTGAATGAGAGAGGAAAGAATTGGAGGGGGGAACCTTTCTCAAGAAAGGTTCCCCCCTCCAATTTCACAACAATTTATTTGGCTGTGTTTAAGTTTGTGGTTGATACAAGATTCCAACTGGAAAGGAAGAGTTTTTTGGAAATTATCTGGAGATCTTGCAACAATTTTTCAAAACTGGATTTCATGTAATGAACAAAAAATGAGAGAGGCCCACATCACTAGACGTGGAACGGACTTTTATCTATTGATTTTCATTGAAAAAATCATCAACCGTAAAATTGAACACAGCCATTTATTTCCCAAACGTCACGCGCATGTCGCTGTCGACGAACACATCCGCCTGCATGTTCTTGCCGACGGCCTGCGCCGCGGCTGTGGCAAGCTGAGGGAGGATTTCGTAAGTATTGCCTTTCGATCCGCCGCTCGTCACCACAACGCGCCAAAGCACGGCCTCATCCGGGACGCCCTGCGAAGCGGAGGCCAGCAGCGGAGGCGCGTAGGGCGGCTCCCGATCGGGATCGGCCCCCGTCGCCTTCAGCGGGGCGGCATAGGGGGGCTTGCTGAGGGCTTCCCCTTCAAGCACAATCGGCGGCGCATACGGCCCCTTGGAAGGATCGCCGCCCTGCTCCGCCGCAGGCATGGGCTTGGAGGCGATGCCCGAAGGCTTCGCGGCGGGGAGCAATGCCTCCAGCGTGGCCTTGGGCAAGGCATCGGCACGCAAGGCTTCCACAACCAGTACGCGGGAATAGACGGCCTGAATGGCCGGTTCGGGCACATAGAATGCCTGCCGCGCATACCCGAACGGCCCCCTGCGCCACGGGGAAGAACCAAAACCAATCCCGGTACCGAAGCTCAGGCCGGGCCGATAAAAAGGATCGGCCCACTCCCTGATATACTGCGGCCCGCCGGTCATCCACCAGATCCGCACCAATACGTCGGCTTCGGCGGCATGATCGGGATTGGAAAGCCACTTCCAGTTATAGAGCGAAAGCGCCGTGGCAAGCGGCACCGACACCGTCTGGAGCCCGGAAACGGTTTCCGGGGCGGAGGCCGAAAGCCCTGGCCCCGGCACAGCCGCCCATGAGAGCTTTGTAGGCACCGGGGTTGCTTCCGCGTTGGCCTGAACCGTAGCCGCAACCCTGTATCCGCAGCCGGAAGCCATCACGGAAACAAGGCTCAAAATAAGCCATAGGGCAAGAATCCCTGAACGCTTCATGTTCGCCTCCCTGACCCGTCCCGGAAACGGCGCGTTTCCGGCGGGCGTTCCTGCGCGACGGCAGGAAGGGGATCATACGGGAAAGCGCAACAGCCCGCAATTGTTCCTGACCGGCGCGCCCCCGGAACCGAACAGGGAAAGGTTCAGCGCGACAAACGCTCAGGGAGCCGTTTCCAGTACCACGAGCCCACTTCCGTTTCAGGATCGCCCCACTCTTCCGACGCCTCAAAAAACTCCAACAGGCGCCGTTCTTCCCCTCCCTCAGGCAGATCGGGGAAAGCCAACCGTTTCGCGCGGAAAATCAAGGCCAAATCCTCCAGCAGATTCATCCAGTGGCTTTCGTCATCATGCGGAAGGGTTGCCAATTCGTTGAAAAAATGCTTAGCAAACGGCATGTCTTCGGTTATGCAGGAATCGAGCGTGTCGGCCAATTCACAAACGCGGCGCAGCCCTGCAAGAACCAAGGCACCCATCCGGGCCTGTTCCACAGGCAAATCCGAAAGCCGGTCACGGGCAACCTTGATGGCCGATATTTTGTATTGAAACATCATTACCTCCGGGGTTACTATATGATAATGAATATAGAAAGTTTTAACATTAGTAAAAGTGTTCTATATAAGCTTATCAATAAAATCAATCCTGTCCGATTCCGGGCCATTGCGGGGGGGCTGGCCCTGCTGTCCATCCTCACGCTGCCCGGCTGCTCGCTGCTGGAGCCGGAAAAGTTGCCCCCCAAGCCAGCCAACCCCACGGGGGTATCGGGCAAACATGACCCGCAGGCCGAGCAGCTCTTCGCGAAGGCGCATATCCTTTGGAAAGGCGAGACGTGTACCGACCCGGAAAAGGCGCTGGAATACCTTGACGAAGCGCTGAAAATCGAGCCCGATTACCCACAGGCGCTGATCCGCCGCGGGCTGGCCCTGAGCCAGCTCGGATACGCCGACGACGCCTTCGATGATCTGACGAAAGCCATCCGGATCGAACCTTCCGCCGAGGCGTACCTCTCGCGGGGGATCTGCCTGTTCCAGCAGGGGAATACCGCCGGGGCCCGCAAGGATCTGGAAGAAGCCCTGCGCCGCGACGACAGCTCGTATCGCGTATGGAACATCCTCGGAGCGGTCGCCCTCAAAGAAGGCAAAGAGCAGGAAGCCTGCGAGTCCTTTGAAAAGGCCTGCTCAGCCGGCGACTGCGCGGGCATCGAAGCCGCCCGCCGCGAAAAAATCTGCAAATAGCCGCCGGCCCCCGCGCGGCCCCGTTTTCCCGCCGCTTTCCCTGCGCAAGCGGCGCGGCTTTACCTCCGCTGCCAAAGTCGGTAGAGAAAACGGGAACACGCAGCCGCCGCAGGGGTATCCCATCCCGCGGGCCGCATCACCGAGGTACTGGCATGTTGACGAACCGCTCCCACAGCCCGCTGTATCTTCCCCTGCTGATTGCCGTTTGCGGGATCCTCTTTTCCGTCTGGAACGCATTGGATGCGGCGTCCGTGCCCTGTGTTTCCGCAGGGTGTACGCTCTATCAGAACTTTTCCATCAACGGCTATTCCCTGTGGTGGGGCGGCGTGGGGATCTTCTCCCTGCTGGGGCTGCTGGCCATTACCGGACACGCGGCGCTTGGCCGATGGCTGGCCGGGCTTGCCGTCCTGCTGGACTGCGTGCTGCTTGGGATCATGATCCTGACGCTCCCCTGCGTCGCCTGCATGGTTGCCGCGCTGTTCCTCGCGCTCTCCTACAGCGCATTCCGCGCCGCCACGCTTGCGGACGCCCACCACGGCGCCTTGCGCCACGCTTCCCCCCTGCTTGTCGTCTGGGGTGCCCTCTTCCTCCTGACCCTTGGGGGGCTCGCCCGGAGCGAAGTCGGCCCGTGGGCGATCCAGTCCCCTGAGATGGAAGACGAAGCCACCGCCCGCGTTTTCTTCTCCCCCTCGTGCAGCGCCTGCCGCCAACTGGTGATGGGCATGTCCGAAGCCGACGCCCGCAAGATCATCTGGTGCCCGGTTGCGGAAGAGGAAAAAGATCTCGCCATCATCCTGAACCTCAAAAAACGCATCGAGATGGGCACGCCGCTGACCCGCTCTTTCCTGCCGTCTTTGGAGACGCCGCCCTTGGGCCTCTGGGATCTGTTCAGCCTCGACGTGCTGGCAACCCAGTTCCGGCTCTGGTGCAACGATGCGCGGGTCATCAACTCCAGCGAGGGACGTTTGCCGCTGGTGGAATTCATGGGCGTCCCCTCGGCGCTCGTCAAGGCGAAGTCCCCGGCCTCCTCCGCGGCACGCCCCACGGCCCCGTCCGCGCCTTCCGAACCCATGT
Source organism: Bilophila sp. (assembly GCF_057864385.1). NCBI lineage: Bacteria > Pseudomonadati > Thermodesulfobacteriota > Desulfovibrionia > Desulfovibrionales > Desulfovibrionaceae > Bilophila > Bilophila sp. The sequence continues at coordinate 6,526 of NZ_DBMAFI010000019.1, forward strand.
TCGGCGGCCAGTCGGTCTTGCCCGGACAAGCCGCGCCGCAGGATTATGGCCTCCCCTTCGACATGGGGAACTCCGGCAGCTGCGGCGGCCCCAGCGCCGTGCCCTGCCCCTGATGCCAAAAGGGACATTTCGAGAGGCTGTGTTATAGAAAATGGTTGATGCTTTTTTCCTTGAAGTTCCAAAGGAATAATCGGCAAAATGCCTTAGCCGTGGATCCCGCCAAGGGGAAAACTGGAGAAAAAGTCTGTATTTTCACAGCACTGTGGAGATGAAACAACCACAACCTATAACAGAGCCTTTCGAGAAAGCCGCCTCTCCCCACGTATAGAAAAGCGATTGATTCCCCTTAAAAACTAAAAGGAATGCTGTGTTCAATTTACGGTTGATAATTTTTTTCAATGAAAATCAGCAGATAAAAGTTTATTCCACGTCTAGTGATGTGGGCCTCTCTCATTTTTTGTTCATTACATGAAATCCAGTTTTGAAGAATTGTTGCGAGACCTCCAGATAATTTCCAAAGAACTCTTCCTTTCCAGTTAGAATCTTGTATCAACCACAAACTTAAACACCGCCAAAAGGAAACGGTTCCGCGCCCGGATTGTACCGGATGCGGAACCGTTTCCGTTCGGCTCGGCGATCCCATTCCACGGTTGGAAAGAAGCGGCCTTTGGATTCCGTGGCCTCTCCCCACAATCCGTTTCAGGGAACGCTGCGAACAGGGATTCGATAAGCGTAAAAATCTTTGAAGAGAAGGGGGTGGGGTTTGGGGAGGGGGAGGAGAAACTTTCTAAGAAAGTTTCTCCTCCCCCTCCCCAATCGCTTCACATGCCCTTCAAAACGCCGGATCCGGCCCTAGTCTTCGTCAGGATAGACAATTTCGTCGGGCATTTCGGATTCGGGGGTATGGCTGGCCAGCACGCGGCGGCGGGCCGGGCGGCTGCTGGCTACGGGCGCGGCCTCTTCCTCATGCCCTTTACGGGCCATCGAAGGAGTCGGCAGCGTGTTATAGATATTCCAGTAAACGGGCAGGTAGTTCGTAACGATGCCGGGGTTGCTCAGCTTGATGTTCGGACGGAGGAAGGCCGCCAGAGAAAGCGCCAGAGCCCACTGCACGGTCGGGCTGGCCCACGGCGTGGTGGAAGGCTCGATGGAAACGAGCCGCCCGTCTTCGCAAGACAGGCCAAGCTGGTTCAGGAAGCTTTCCACAAGGATCTTATCCACGCTCTCAGGCAGTTTGGGCATGGCCCCGCCCTTCGCACGCACGGCGGGGATCAAGGACAGCGCCAAGGCAAGCGGCAGAAGCGCGGAAGGCAAATCCGTGAGATCATCAACAGGATTGGGCGACGGAAGGGCCTCACCCTCGGCAACGCCTTCGCCAAAGGAGGCGGACACTTCGCCGTCGGCGACGAAGAGGTTCACGCCCAGCTTGGAGAACAGGCCCTTGACGACGTCGCCGCTTCTGGCGTCGCCGGTGGCTTCCCAGTGGCCGGAAAGCTTCACGCGGCCGCCGACAAAGGCGGGCATGGCGAGCAGCGTCGCCGCGGCGACGACATTGATGCCGGGAAGCAGATCATCGGGGAACTGGGCCTTGCCGGGAACCACATGCAGGGAAAGGGCCCCTTCGGTATCCGTGAGGCTCGCCTTGATGCCCGCGCTCTGGAGGATGGGCAGAACCTTGGAGACGATGCTGCGGCCTTCGGCGTGCCCGCTCAAGTCGACCGTAACGTCACGCTCCCACCCTGCCGTAGCCACGAGCAGGGCTTCCAGCGCGTCGGCGGGCAGTTCGGCGGGCACGGCCACCTCGGACGGCAGCATGGCGGAAGATTCCAGACGGGCGGGCAGGCCTTCCTGTCCGGGAACCACGCTGGTCAGGCGCGCGCCGAGCAGCGGCAGGAAATGGCGGATCGGGGCCAAGTCCACAAACTTGAGGCCGCTTTCGCCGATAATCTTGAGGCGCGCGGGCCGCGTCACCATCTGGAACAGCATCAGGTACAGGTTGAACGGGTCGTCGCCGACGTGCACCACCTTGTCGAGGATGGACTTGCTGTAGCCGGAAACCGGCTCGCCGCCCTGACAGAGGATACGCCCGTCCTCTTCCCAGCGCAGGCGTGCGCCGACCTGATTAAGCCCTTTCAGGCACTCCATGACCGGGCCGTTGAGCGGCACGCCGTGAAGGGTGCATTCGGCGGCGCCGCTGGCCGCGAGCACCATGCGGACGCGGGGCAGGCGGTCGGAAGCGGGCGCGGGCAGATCCACGGCAAGCGTTTTGCGGGCCGGGGCGAGGTTGAAGGCCGAAGGCTGCTCCATATCGGCGGGGGCGACTTCCACTTCCTGAAGCAGGGCGAAAATCTGGCGGATGAGCTTGGGATCGCGGCTGACCGCGGCAGCGTTTTCTTCCCACGAAGTACGCAGTTCGCGTTCGTGATCCGACGTTCCGGCATTGGGCAGGCGGGTCAGCATACGGCTGCGGCGGGCGATCATCTTGATAAGATCGCGGTCGAGTTCGCGCAGTTCGGCGATGAGGCCGGCCCCTCTCTGCGGGCGGGGGCGGTCGCCGTTTTCAAAACGATCGCGGGGGCGGCGCTGTTCGCCGCGGACGGCCCAGTCAGGGCGCGGGGCCCGCTCGGAACGGTCGCGGTTCGACCATTCGGGGCGATCGGAACGGCGGGAGGCCCATTCGGAGCGTTCGGGGCGTTCCGTCCGTTCGGAACGCTCCTGCGGCTTGTTCCGCGGGTCGTTGAAATCTCTGGGGTTGCGGGAATCTCGGGAAGAATGGCTTTTGATGGTCATGGAGGGGTACTCGTAAGAGGTCTGAGTTCAAGACGGGATATGCAGGCTCCACAGGCAAGGCGCAGCTTCGGAACGAACTGTCATATAAAGAACTCATGATACCTCGAAAAGCCCTCACCCGCAAGCGCAGCCCAGTGTTCTTTCCGTCCTGCGGCCCACTTGACAGGGGGCTTCCGCCCACGTTAGGCCGATCCCTAGATGCCCCGCCCACACAGGGCGTTTTCCGGGCCGGGCATCCTTCCCCCGCAGCCCTGAGGAGGCCCCATGTCCGGCTTCACCCCGCTTCTGTTCGCCTATGTCTTTGCAGCCGTTTTTCTGGCGGGCATCGTCCGCGGTGCGACGGGATTCGGCTTTTCCATGATCATGATCGTGCTCCTGACGCTGTTCTTCCCCCCTGCTCAGGTGGCTCCGGTCATCCTGTTCTGGGAAGTGCTGGCCAGCATCGGACACCTGCCCTTCGTCTACAGGCAAGTCCACTGGAAATCCCTCCGCTGGCTTGCGCTCGGCGTGGCGCTCGGCACGCCTTTCGGGGTTTACTGTCTGGTTTCCATACCCGTGGACGCCATGCGCCTGATCATCAACGCGGTAGTCCTCATCCTCACTTCCATGCTTTACTGCGGGCTGCGGCCCAAGAACGCGCCCACGCCGCCCCAGACCACGGGCGTCGGGCTCCTCGCCGGGATCATCAACGGCGCTTCCGCCAACGGGGGCCCGCCGATCATCCTCTTTTTCCTGTCCAGCCCGCTTGGGGCCGCCGTGGGGCGCGCTTCGCTCATCGCCTTTTTCCTGTTCACGGACGTCTGGGCCTCGCTCTTTTACTGGCAGCAGGGGCTCATCAGCCTTGATACCGTCATCTTTACCCTTGTCTTTATGGTTCCCATGTTCGGCGGCATGTGGTTCGGCAACCGCTGGTTCTCCACCGTCGACGAGGCTCGCTTCCGCAAGGTTGTCCTTGCCCTGCTCATGCTCATTTCCATCGTCGGGCTTGTGAAGGCGCTGTAGCCGGGAATGCGGTGGGGGAAGGGAGGAGAGGCCTTTCTGAAGAAAGCCCTCTCCTCCCTTCCCCCACACCCCCATCCCTCCTCTCCCAAAGACTTTCGACTGGTGGGGAGGCCGCGCGAAAGGAGTCCGTCCCCGCGACAGGTGATTGGCTTGAAAGGCGCTTTTTTTGGAAAGTGCCCCCCACAGCGCCCGCCCTTTCAAGGCTCGTCTGCCGGGCGGCGATGCCTTGCCCGTCCTATATCGGCTTCTGCGGCGACACGCCGATGGTGCGGAAGCGAAATATGTTGTCCATTCGGCGCGCCACAAGGGACTGTGTACAGGACTAGGATATCTTCTTTTTAGGCTGTTTATAGAAAATGGTTGATGCTTTTTCCTTGAGGTTCCACAGGGATAACCGACAAAATGCCTTAGCCCTGTATTCCGCCAAGAGGAAAACCGGAGAAAAAGGCTGTATTTTCACCGTACTGTGGAGATGAAACAACCACAAACTATAACGGAGCTTTTTTAAGGGAAAGAAATACGAGGGAAGGGAGGAGAGGGCTTTCTTCAGAAAGCCCTCTCCTCCCTTCCCCCACACCCCCATCCCTTCTCTCCCAAAGACTTTCGACTGGTGGGGAGGCCGCGCGGAAGGAGTTCGTCCCCGCGACAGGAGAGTGGCTTGAAAGGCGCTTTGTTGGGAAAGTGTCCCCCACAGCGCCCGCCCTTTCAAGGCTCATCTGCCGGGCGGCGATGCCTTGCCCGTCCTATATCGGCTTCTGCGGCGACACGCCGATGGTGCGGAAGCGAAATATGTTGTCCATATGGCGCGCCACAAGGGACTGTGTACAGGACTAGGATATCTTCTTTTTAAGCTGTGTTATAGAAAATGGTTGATGCTTTTTCCTTAAGGTTCCACAGGGATAACCGACAAAATGCCTTAGCCTTGTATTCCGCCAAGAGGAAAACCGGAGAAAAAGGCTGTATTTTCACCGTACTGTGGAGATGAAACAACCACAAGCTATAACAGAGCTTTTTTTAAGGGAAAGAAATACGAGGGAAGGGAGGAGAGGCCTTTCTGGAGAAAGCCCTCTCCTCCCTTCCCCCATCCCCCATCCCTCCTCTCCTAAAGACTTTCGACTGGTGGGGAGGCCGCGCGAAAGGAGTCCGTCCCCGCGACAGGTGAGTGGCTTGAAAGGCGCTTTGTTGGGAAAGTGTCCCCCACAGCGCCCGCCCTTTCAAGGCTCATCTGCCGGGCGGCGATGCCTTGCCCATCCTATATCGGCTTCTGCGGCGCACGCCGATGGTGCGGAAGCGAAATATGTTGTCCATATGGCGCACCACAAGGGACTGTGTACAGGACTAGGAGGTCTTTGGGGAGGTATGGCGCACGGCGCGGCCTCCAATGGGTTGCAAGAGGGCAGATGTCCCGACTGTCATGGCCCCCCAAAAACGGGAGAGGGCATATTCAGGAACCGCCCGGCTAAACCCTTGGTGGCTGCGGTGTTGTGTGGGCACTGGCTGAACATGGGCACATCTGCAATGCCAAGCGGGATGGGCGGCATCATCCCACGAAGATGGGGCCCGTAAGCGTACCGGCAGCTTCGGATGCCTTGCCGCTCCTGTGGCGCACCTCCCCCTTACAGCAGGCCGTAGTATTGGAATGCCACGATGAGCAGAGGGATGCTCACCGCCGATAAAGCCGTATCAACCACGATGCCGAGCGAAGAATCTTCTGTAGCCACCTGATATTTTTCCGCAATGATATAAGCCGCCACAGCCGTGGGCATGGCTGCCACAATGGTTGCCGAGGCAAGCGCGATGCCGCGCACGCCGAACAGGTAGAGGACGCCGAAAATGAAAAGCGGCTCCACCGCCAGTTTCAGCACATGCAGAGGGAACTGGCGTCTGACCCATCCCTTTACGAAGCCCTGCGAGGAAGTCATCTGCTTTGAGAGGATCATGCCCATGCAGAACAGCGCGCAGGGGGCGGACGTGGAACCGAGCATGGCCGACATCGACAGGATCGGCTTTGGGACGGCGATATGGAACAGGCTCACCGCCGCGCCGAGCGCCGAATAAATGAGCAGGGGATTGTGGAGCAGCGAGCGGAGCAGGGACAGGAACACCTCCTTGCGGCCTTCGCCCTTGTGCTTCCCGGCTTCCAGCCTGCCGTCCGTGAAAAGCAGGTTCGCGGAGGTCATCACCGCGCAAAGGCTGGCGACGATGGCGGCCTCGGAACTGTCCGGCAGCAGGAGCACCACAATCGGCAGCCCCATGAACGCCGCATTCGGGAAGCTCGACAGCAGGGCGAACACTGAGCTTTCCTCCCAGCGCCTCCGCAGGAAGTTTGAGAAGAGCACGTATGCGAACAGGTAGGTGATCCCGTAGCCGAGCAGGATGCCCCCGACCATGCCCCCCGACATCTGCCCCGCTTCCATGCGGGCAAGCTGGTTGAACAGCATCATGGGCAGGCCGATCCAATAGACGAACTGGTTGAGGCAGCCCGATGTCTCTATGGGCAAAAAACCCATCCGTTCAACGACGATGCCAAACAGGATGATGCCAAATACGGGAACCAGCGTGGAAAGGATGGACAACATGGGAGCCTCGGAAGGATACTGTTTGTTCAATCAATCAGAGCCCGCAAGCTATATACCGTGCGCCGTCGGCATGCAACGGAAAAAACGGCGCCCTTTACCGTGCCTTGGATATCCCGGAATGTCCACAACGCCTTTCTCACCCTCTCACGGGCATCCTTCCTTGTTTTTTCTTTTTCCCGTTGGTACTCTTGACGGAACTGGCGCAGCGGCGCAAAAAACCTCCTCCCCACTACGGCATGGACACAACACGACAGCCAAGAGACAAAAGCAAGACGACTCATAAAAACAGCCTGTTCCTTTCATGGTGCATTCTGCTGGCGTTGTGTTTCGCGTTCGTATCCGCCGCCCCCGCCGCTGCCGGCCCCAATCCGGCAAAATACGATAAAGCCATCCGGGATATGGCGCAGCTTCAAAAATCCAAGAAACGGCTCCAGCGTGAGCCGTGGGAAAAGCTTGCCGAAACCTTCCTGACCGTCTATCGGGTCGAAAAAAAATGGAAAGAGCGATCAGCGGCCTTGTTCCGCTCCGCCGAAGCGCTGGATCATTTGGCCCGCTGCGCCTCCAATGCCAAGGATGCCCGGCGCTCGGTGGATCGGTACCTCCAGCTCGTCCGCCTCTATCCCAAAAGCTCGCTGGCAGACGACAGCCTGTACCGGGCGGCGCGGCTGCGGGGCCAAATCCTCCGCGACAAGGCCGGGGCGCAAGAACTCCTCAGGCAGATCCTCAAGAAATACCCCTCGTCCAATACGGCTAAAGACGCCTCCGGCTACCTTGCGGCGCTCTCGCCCAAAGAAAAAAAACGGCCTCCCTCCGCCGCCAGCAAAGTAAGCAAGGGGAAACAGCCTAAAGGCAAACCGTTCCGCCTCGGTGTAAAAACAGTGCTCATCGATCCGGGGCACGGCGGCAAAGATCCCGGCACGCACCACAACGGCATCAGGGAAAAAGATCTTACGCTGGACATCTCCAAGCGCGTGGGGGCGATCCTGTCCTCGCGCGGCCTCAACGTCCGGTACACGCGCCGCTCCGACACATGGATCACGCTGGAGCAGAGGGCCGACAAAGTCCGCACCAACAAGGCCGATCTCTTCATTTCCATCCACGTCAACGCCAACCCCTCCAAGGGCGTGCAGGGTTTTGAGACGTACTATCTCGACGTTTCCCGCACCTCGGCGTCAACCCGCCTTGCCGCCGTCGAAAACGCCCTCCGTGGCCGCAGCCGCGCCGCGCGGGAAAAGCTGCCGCCCCACCGCCTCTTCACCATCCAGAAACAGGAATCCCGCCGCCTTGCGCGGAACGTCCATGAGACGACGCTCAAATATCTCAGGAAAAAGAATTACCGGACTCACGACGGCGGCATCAAAACCGCCCCCTTCCATGTCCTTCGCCGCTCCGGGGTGCCCGGCGTGCTGATCGAGGTGGGTTACTGCACCAACAAGGCCGAGGCCGCACGTCTGGCCATCGACGCGTACCGCGCCTCCATCGCGCGCGGCATCGCCAACGGCATTTTGGTTTATACGGGGAAGATGTGAGATGTGGGGGAAGGGAGGAGAGGCCTTTCTGGAGAAAGCCCTCTCCTCCCTTCCCCCACCCCCCCATCCCTCCTCTCCCAAAGACTTTTGACGGGTGGGGAGGCCACGCCGCGGGAGTTCGTCCCGGCTCAGGGCAAAAGTCTGGGAAGGCGGAGCTGCGCTCAAACAGGATGTGGAAATCCCGTTCCCGGATGCGTGTTGGGCGACATGCACCTTTTCGGTGACTTCCTAGGCTCTGTTATAGCTTGTGGTTTTTCTTCTCCGCAGTGCGGTGAAAAATACAGCCTTTTTCTCCGGTTTTCCCCTTGGCGGGAGCCACGGCTAAGGTATTTTTCCGGTTATCCCTTTGGAGCTTCAAGGAAAAAAGCATCAACCATTTTCTAGAACACAGCCGTTTCCTAGAAAATTCATTTTAAGTTTTACCTAGTTGAATTCAAATTTTATTGAACGCGCGAATGGCCCGTGTTGGAGCCGCCTTGACGCGCAGCCTCTTTTTGCTTATTTGGCCTTTTAGACAAATAAAAGAAGAAGCACTATGGACGAAAACAAAAAACGCTTTCTTGCAGAACAAGCGAATATTTTCAAAGCCTTGGGGCATCCAAGCCGCCTTATCATGGCCGAAGCCCTGACGCGGGGGCCTCTATGCGTCTGCGATCTGCACAAGCTGGTCGGCGGCGATCTCTCCACCGTATCGCGCCATCTCGCCGTTATGAAGGAAGCCGGGGTCGTTGACGACGAAAAGCGGGGCACAAATGTTTTTTATTCGCTTTCCCTCGGTTGTCTGGATACTTTTTTACGCTGTACGGGGGACGTAGTCAGAGCGAGGCTGCTCACACGGCTCAAGGGCGTCATGCCGGATCGTTCCGGCACGGCCTGATGCGGGCGCCTGCCGATGGTGCGGGCGCCGTTTTTTTGGCTTTATTATTTGTATAAAAGGCCAAATAGCAAAGGAGTGTTTGTCATGAATCGGATTGGATTTTTGGGAAAGGGGGCGGCTGCCGTCACCGTTTGGATCGCGGCCTATACCATCAATCGGCCCTTGGCCGAATGGCTGGCGTACGGGCTGTTTGGGCTGGCTCCCGGCGGATCGGCGGGCGGGGCTGTTTCGTTCTTTATTTACGACACCATAAAGATACTTCTGCTGTTGGTGTTCATGGTATATGGCGTGGCGTTCTTCCGGGCGGGGCTGCAAACGGAACGCCTCCGCGCACGGCTCGCGGGAACCCGGCGCGGCTTCGGCTATCTGCTGGGGGCGGGGTTCGGAGCCGTGACGCCGTTCTGCTCTTGCTCCAGCATCCCTCTGTTTCTAGGGTTCACCACGGCGGGCATCCCCTTCGGCATCACCATGTCGTTCCTCATTAGCTCACCGATGATCAACGAAATCGCCGTAATCCTGCTCGGAGGGCTGCTCGGCTGGCCGTTTGCGCTGGCCTATGTATGCACGGGGCTTCTCGCCGGGATCGCCGGGGGGCTCATCATGGACGCAGCCGGGGCCGGGCGCTGGCTGAAACCGCTGCTGCGCCGGAAACCCGAACTTCAGGAGCTGCGCCCGTCCTGCGCCTGCGGAGCCATCCTTCCCACACGGATTTCCCTTGAAGGAAGACATCGGTTCGCACTTGCGGAAACGCGCAGCATATTCCGCCGGGTGGCCCTGTGGGTCGTGATCGGCGTGGGCGTCGGTGCGCTTCTGCACGGGTATGTCCCTGATGAATGGGTCGTCACGCACCTCGGAAAAGGGCAGTGGTGGACTGTGCCGCTGGCTGTTGTGGCGGGCATCCCCCTGTATGCCAATGTAACCGGGATAGTGCCGATCCTTGAAAGCCTGCTGCTCAAGGGCGTGCCTGCCGGAACCGCGCTGGCCTTCTGTATGGGCACCGTGGTCGTAAGCCTGCCGGAAATCCTCATGCTGCGGCAAATCATGCGCTGGAAGCTCATTGCGCTCTTTCTCGCCGTGCTGCTGGTTTTCTGTACGGCTGCGGGATGGCTGTTCAACGGCTTGCCGTTTGCCGCCGGAACAGGCTTATGAGGAAGGCTGTGTCCTAGAAAATGGTTGATGCTTTTTTCCCTGAAGTTCCAAAGAAATAACCGGCAAAATGCCTTGGCTATGGATTCCGCTAAAAGGGGAAATCGTGAGAAAAAATCTTCATTTTCACTGTGTTGCGGAGATGAAGCAACCGTATGCTATGACAGAGCCATGAGGAACACCCCAAGAAAGGATGAACGCGATTTCTGAACTTCCATCCCATTGCCTCAGGAATGGCCGCCCCCTCAAAGGGACAGCCATATCCCACGGCAGCCTCCCGCCATACAGACACGCCCTGGGAGCGCAAAAAGGCGGTTCCGGCTTGCTATCCCGAAGAAATGTCAATGACGACAATTGGCACTATCTTCTAGAAGATACGAACGGCATGAAATTAAAATCATAATTTCAAATTTTGATTTGACTTAATACTCAATTTTTTCTAGAAAAATCAGGCAGGGTATGCGGGAAGCGCCTGCGCTCCATCCGCACAGAGGGAGCAGCAGGGGTTAGAGGCAGTAAAGGGATCTCCTCTATGCGTCCGAGGTGTATGAAGGAACACATTTCCATCAAGGCTATTGCCCGCCACGCCAGCTATGCGCCTCCTCGCATGAGAGACATTCTTCACGTTGATCAGGCGGGCAGCACGGGCGCGATGCGCCCTACGCGCATACAGAAACATCACGGCCTTTTTCTCCGTTTTTCCCCTTGGCGGATGCGCTCTACGCGCATGAAGGAACATACCGAAGGGCGCACTTTAGGCCGTGTCGTCAAAGATATAATCTATTGAAATGGCTGTGCCATAGAAAATGGTTGATGCTTTTTTCCTTGAAGTTTCAAAGGAATAACCAGAAAAGTGCCTTAGCCATAGGTTTCGCCAAGGGGAAAACCGGAGAAAAAGGCTGTATTTTCACCATGCTATGGGATGAAACAACCGCATACTATGACAGAACCATTGAAATTGTTTAACCATTTTTCAAGCCACAAAAGATTGTTTTGAATAATTTCAAATAATTATATGTAACACAACGACACAGCCCAGCAAACTGCGTTTGCTGTGGCTCTGTATGTGGAGAGACAGCGGTACTCGAATCGGGCCGAGCAAGCTTTTCGCGATGTGCTCCATGCGTATGGAGAAACAGCCAACGGGCCCTCACTGTTCGCCAGCGTCGGGCAATGTGCTCCATGCGCATGGAAAAACGGCAACTGGGATGGAAAAGGACGCGATCCCGGCACGCATCACTCCATACGTATGGAAGGACAGCAGCCATTGCAACGTGTTCCCCACACATGGATTTCCTAATACAGGCCGTCTTTGACCTTCACGAGGCTGCACGTGTGTTCCCCACCCACATGGATTTCCTTCATGCGCATGGAGCAACTAGACGCTCCGATTGGCTAAAAATACTCCTCCTGCGGCTGCTCATGGGATACTCCAGAGCCTTGCGGATCAAAACGGAAGCTGTGGCATAGTATGTGGTTGTTTCACCTCCACAGCGCGGTGAAAATAGAGACTTTTTATCCGGCTTTCCCCTTGTCGAAATCTGCGGTTGAGGCCTTTTGTTGGTTATCCCTTTGGAACTTCGAGGAAAAAACATCAACCATTTTCTATGACACAGCCAAACGGAAAGGGCCTCTTGCGGCCACAGTGGGATACCTTTGGATGATCAGGGCGTCGGTGTCTCCCCGGTTCTGGAAAACCTGCCGCCAAAGGTGAGGCTGGCGGAAGCGGTTCCGGCTCTCCGCATGAAACCGCAAGGCCGCGCCCGCAGCGCCCTTTGTGCCGCCTTGGAAGCCGCTGCGGAAATTTTTTTACGCGCCCGCCCTCTGTACTGCCGATCTGCGGTGCTCTTGTAATCGCCTGTTCAAGCGTTTCCCGCTTGCCATTGGAACCAAAACCATGTGAAATGGTGGCATCAGATACCTGAACAGGGCACATTTGCCGCATATTGTCGACATTGGAATACAATACATTGATACTCTGTACTTTTTTAGTATCATTGGGTATCTGGTTAAAAAAAGACACCATGTTATGTGCAAAGATAAAGGCGCCGTTCCTTTTTCCGAGCCGTTTTCCGATGGCAGTAAAGAAGCGATGCAGTCGCTTATGGAGGTTTCCGCTGTCAGCGGCGGGCTCTCCAGCAATGTAAGGAGATCCATGATGGAAAGAAGCGTATTTCTGGGGCTGGACATTGGTTCAACCACGGCCAAACTCGCGCTCGTCGCCGCAGACGGCAAGCTGCTTGAGGCGCAATACCTGCGCCACGGGGCGGCCGTCCGGCAGACGCTTTCCACCATGCTCGACCAACTGGCCCTCAAGTATCCCGGCATGGCGGTCTCGGCGGCGATCACCGGCTCCGCATCCCTCGGTCTCTCGGAAGCCCTTGGGCTGCCGTTCGTGCAGGAAGTCGTGGCCGCTTCACGGGCCATCGCCGTGCTTGCCCCGCAAACCGACGTGGCCGTGGAGCTCGGCGGCGAAGACGCCAAGATCCTCTATCTCAGCCAAGGCATGGATCTGCGCATGAACGAAGCCTGCGCAGGCGGCACTGGGGCGTTCATCGATCAGATGGCGGCGCTGCTCCACACCGACGCCTCCGGGCTGAACGAGCTCGCCGCGAACTACAAGACCCTGTACCCCATCGCTTCGCGCTGCGGGGTGTTCGCCAAGACCGACGTGGTCCCCCTGCTTAACGAAGGGGCCGCGCGGGAAGACCTCGCCGCCTCCATCTTTCAGGCCGTGGTCGAACAGACCATCGGCGGGCTGGCCTGCGGGAACCCCATCCGGGGCAAGGTCGCCTTCCTCGGCGGGCCGCTGCACTTCCTGCCCGAACTCCGCAAACGCTTCATCGCCACGCTCAAGCTCACGCCCGAAGAGGTTGTGCCGTTCCCGAACGCCCAATATATGGTTGCGCTCGGCACGGCCCTGAGCCTTGTGGAGCTGCCCGGCGCGGCACGTATGGCCGACATGGAGCCCGTCACGCTGGACACGCTGGCCGGGCGCGCCCGCGTGCGGGGCGATGCCGGGGATCGGACGGCTTCCCTGCCCCCGCTGTTCGACAACGAAGCCGACTACGAGCTGTTCCGCGAACGCCACAGCCGGGACGCCGCCCCGCGCAAGCCGCTGGAAGCCGCGTCCGGCCCGCTCTTCCTCGGCGTCGACCTCGGTTCGACGACGGTCAAGGCCGTGCTTGCCGATGCCGGCGGCGCTGTCCTGGCTTCATGGTATGAGCGCAATCAGGGCGATCCGCTGGCGGGGCTTTTGCCTTACCTTGCCGATCTCATCGACAGCCTGCCTGAAGGCGCGTGGATCCAGTCCAGCGTAGCCACGGGCTACGGCGCGCAGCTCGCGCAGGCCGCCCTCGGCTCGCTGTCCGCCGAGGTGGAAACGGTGGCCCACCTGAAAGCCGCCTGCCGCCTCGTGCCCGATGCGACGTACGTCATCGACATCGGCGGCCAAGATATGAAGTGCCTCAAGGCGCGGGACGGCCTCATCGCGGGCGTGACCCTCAACGAAGCCTGCTCCGCCGGATGCGGGGCCTTCCTCGAAACCTTCGCCCGCAGCCTCAACCTGGGCATGGAGGCGTTCGTGCGCGCCGCCCTGTTCGCCCGGCATCCCGTGGATCTGGGCTCGCGCTGCACCGTGTTCATGAATTCCAAGGTGAAACAGGCGCAGAAAGAAGGCGCGGACATCGGCGACATCGCCGCCGGGCTGTGCTACGCCGTGGCCCGTAACGCGCTGTACAAAGTCCTGCGCCTGCGCACGCCCGCCGAACTGGGGGATCGCGTGCTGGTGCAGGGGGGCTCGTTTTTGAACGATGCCCTGCTGCGGGTCATGGAACGGCTCCTTGACCACCATGTCTGCCGCCCCGACATCGCCGGGCTCATGGGGGCCTACGGCGCGGCCCTGCTCGCCCGCAGCCGCACGCCTGACGGCGCGGCCCCCACGCCCCTGACGTCGGCATCCCTGCGCGCCCTCAAGATTTCCGCCAAAACCCTGCGCTGCAAGGGATGCGGCAACCACTGCCTGCTCACGGTCAACCGCTTTTCCAACGGCCGGAAGCTCGTATCCGGCAACCGCTGCGAACGCGGCGCGTCCGGCGGCGAAGCGGCCCCCCCGTCCATGCCCAACCTGTACGCATGGAAGGAACGCCGCCTGTTCGGATACGAGCCGCTCCCGCAGGACGGCGCCCCACGCGGACGCATCGGCATCCCCCGCGTGCTCAATATGTATGAGCATTACCCGTTCTGGTTCACGCTGTTTACGGAGCTGGGCTACCGCGTGGAGCTGTCCCCGCCGTCCGGCAAGGAGCTTTTCGATCTCGGCCTGTCGTCCATGCCCTCGCAAACGGTCTGCTACCCCGCCAAGCTCGCGCACGGGCACATCGCCTCGCTCCTGCGCAAGGGGCTCAAGCGCATCTTTTTCCCCTGCCTGCCGCGCGAGCGCCGGGAAAGCAAGGACGCCGCGGACGGCTACAACTGCCCGGTGGTGGCCGGGTACCCCGAAGTCATCCGCCTGAATACGGACGAACTGCTGGAACAGGGCTGCACCCTGTACACGCCGTTCGTGTCGCTGGAGCACCCCGACACGCTCGTCGCCGCGCTGCATGACCTGTTCGGCATCCCGAAAAAGGAACTCCGCGCCGCCGTGCGCGTCGCCTCCCTTGAACAGGAAGCCTACCGCGCCGAGCTCCGGGCCGAGGGCGAACGGGTGCTCGCCGAACTGGAACGCACCGGCAGGCTCGGCATCGTGCTGTCCGGGCGGCCTTACCATGCCGATCCGGCTGTCCATCACGGGCTGCCCGAACTCATCGCCTCCCTCGGCGCCGCCGTGCTCAGCGAGGACAGCGTGGCGCACCTTGGGCACCCCGCCGAACCGCTTCGGGTGGTGGATCAGTGGGCCTATCATTCCCGTTTGTACCGGGCCGCGGCGCTGGCCTGCACGCGCCCCAACCTCGAACTGGTGCAATTGACCTCGTTCGGCTGCGGCCTCGACGCCATCACCGCCGATCAGGTGGCGGAACTCCTCACCCGCGCCGGGAAGCTGCATACGCTCATCAAGATAGATGAGGGCGCGTCCCTCGGCGCGGCACGCATCCGCATCCGCTCCCTGCTCGCCGCCGTGGAGGAACGGCGCGGCACGCCGCCCATGCCCCGGCACGCCGCTCCCGCCTCCCGCCCGGTGTTCACCAGGCCGATGCGCCGGACGCACACCATCCTTGCCCCGCAGATGTCCCCCCTGCACTTCGACATCATCGGCAAGGCCATTTCCAGCGCGGGCTACAATCTGGAAGTCCTGCCCACGGTCAGCCGCGGGGCCATCGAAACCGGGCTCAACTACGTGCACAACGACGCCTGCTACCCCGCCATCGTGGTCATCGGGCAGCTTATCGACGCCCTGCAAAGCGGGCGGTACGACCCCAAGCGCACGGCCCTTATGCTGGCGCAGACCTGCGGCCCCTGCCGGGCGACCAACTACCCGGCGCTGCTCCGCAAGGCCCTGTGCGAAGCCGGGTTCGGGGATGTGCCCGTCCTGACCCTGAGCGGCGGCTCCCTGAACAGCCAGCCCGGATTCTCCGTCTCCGCGAGCCTGCTGCACCGGCTCATCCTGGGCTGCCTCTATGGGGACATGCTCCAGCGCGTCTCGCTGTCCGCGCGCGCCCATGAGCGCAACGCCGGGGATACGGACGATCTGCTGGCCCACTGGATGAACCGCGTAAAGTTCAGCGCGGCGCGGGGCGACAGCTCCCTGTTCAAGTCGCACATGCGGAGCATCGTGCGGGATTTCTCGGCCATCCGCCAGAACCACGCGCCCTTGCCCCGCGTGGGCATCGTGGGCGAAATCCTGCTCAAGTACCACCCCGACGCCAACAATCAGGTCATCCGCCACATTGCGGAAGAAGGCGGCGAGCCCGTCCTGACCGATCTCATGGACTTTTTCCTTTATTGCCTGCTCGATCCCGTCTACCTGTGGCGGCACATGGGCGGAAAGGCACTCCCCGCACTCGGCAACTGGCTGATCATCAAGCGCATCGAATCCCTGCGCGACGCCATGCGCCGGGCGCTCGAAGGCAGCCGGTTCCTCCCCGTTTCCCGGATTGCGGATCTGGCCCGCAGCGTGCGCGGCATCGTCTCCACGGGCAATCAGGCCGGGGAAGGCTGGCTGCTCACGGCGGAAATGCTGGAGCTCATCGACCACGGGGTGGGCAACGTCCTGTGCCTCCAGCCGTTCGGCTGCCTGCCCAACCATATTACGGGCAAGGGCGTGCTCAAGGAATTGAAGCGCATCCGGCCCCACGCCAACCTCATGGCCGTGGACTACGACCCCGGCAGCAGCGAGGCGAACCAGCTCAACCGGATCAAGCTGTTCATGACCGTGGCCCGCAGCCGCATCCCGCAGGAGGCGCAGGGCGATCACGCGCCCGCCAGCCTCAATGAGTCCGTCGCCCAGCTCGCCGGGCGCCTCCGCGACAACCTCAAGGGCAAGCTCGAAAACACCATCGGTGGAAGCGGGAACAGCGGCGACGAAGTGACGAACCCGGCGTGAACGGGGATGGCTGGGGCATGAGGGAGGGCCCTTTCCGAACCCCCTCCCCCAAGGCTGCCGCCCCGCCGTACCTGAAAACAGGGCCATAAAGGGGCACGCCCCGGTTGTGGAGCCTGAAAGCCGCATCATAAAAGCAGGCCCGGCGGCGGACAATGCCGTAGCCGGGCCTGCCCCCTTTGTTGCCCTGAAAGGGACGGGTAAGGGCCGTGCATCCCCCGCCGCCCTCCGGCAAACAGGCTTGCCCGGCGGGGCCGGATGCCCCATCGGACATGGTGAAGCCGGACGCGGCAAATAATCGCGCTAAAAATATTATTTTATTTAGTTCCAGAAGATTATACGCTGTTTGTCTGAACAGCCAAACACTCCCCTCTCAAGCCGGTCTTGTGAAATTCGCCAAAATCGCGTAAGGGTGCAGACGGCGTATGATTTTCAGGTTCGGAGGCACTCGACGGAACAGGCGGGCCGCAACCTTTCGGGGCGGACGCTTTTGTTTTGATCGTGCGGCGCAGGAGAACCAAATCCCCTTCTTAACCTTGATGTGAGCAAGCATGAGCACTGAAGACATCATCTCGGCTCGGCGCGACGCGGCTATCCAAAAATGGACTGAAGCCGTGTTCGCCACGTATCCTTTTGAGACCACCGGTTTCATTCGGACGCAGCGCGATCGGTTCGCCAATCCCGTCGGCCACGCCACCCGCGCCGCCGGGGAACAGATCTACGATGCCGTCACGGGCCGGGATGTCGACTTGGACAAGGTGCACGCCGCCGTAGCGGAACTGATCCGCATCCGCGCGGTGCAGGATCTCAAGCCCGAACAGGCCATCGGCGTGCTATACCTGTATAAGCCCGTGCTTCGCGAACTGCTCCTTGCGGACATGCTGGCCGCAGGGGATGTCCAGGGGTTCCTGGACATGGGGGATCGTTTGGACACGCTCTGCCTCATGGCCTTCAACCTGTACCTTGCGGATCGGGAGCAGGTCTACGCCGAGCGTGTGGCCCAACAGCGCAGGGAGGCGTCTCAGATCAGGCGCTGGGCGGCCAGACATGGCATGGCGGAAAATCAGGGCGGGGAATAGGCCCTGCTTCCTGTTTCCCTTTCGGAATCCTTTTTATTGTGGTTACGGATTTGGATATGTCAAACTTTAAGCCTGGAGTGAGGTAGGGAATGATAGTTTCACTCGTGGCAGTCCTGCTCATCGGAGCCATCGCCTGGTCGGGGGCGGTCGCCGGATTCCAGTCTCTGCTGGGCGTGGCGCTGCCTCTGTTGGCCGCGGTCGTCTTCGTCTGCGGGATCATCTGGCGCATCACCTGCTGGTGGGCGAAATCGCCCGTGCCCTTCGCCATCCCCACTACGGGTGGTCAAGAGCGTTCTTTGGACTGGATCAAGCCGAACCGCCTCGACACGCCCATGAGCAACGCCGCTGTCGTAGGCCGCATGATCCTTGAGGTGCTGCTGTTCCGTTCGCTGTTCCGCAACACCTCTGCGGAAGTCAGCCCCGTGGGGCCGCGCGCTACCTATTTCTCCTCCAAATGGCTGTGGGTCTTCGCGCTGATCTTCCACTACTGTTTCCTGGTCATCTTCATCCGGCACTTCCGGTTCTTCATCGAACCCGTCCCGGTCTGCCTCACCTGGCTCGAATTCGTTGACGGCATCATGCAGATGGGCGTGCCGCGCCTGTTCATGACCGACATGCTCATCGTGGTGGCCGTGCTGTTCCTCTTCGGCCGCCGCCTGGTGAACCCGAAGGTGCGCTACATCTCCCTCGCCAACGACTATTTCCCGCTGTTCCTCATCATGGGCATCATCGGCACCGGCATCTGTATGCGCTACTTCGACAAGGTCGACATCGCGCAGGCCAAGGTGTTCATCATGGGCATCCTGCACTTCACGCCGCAGTCCGCCGAGGGCCTGAACCCCCTGTTCTTCACCCACGTCGCGCTCGTCAGCGTGCTGCTCATCTACTTCCCCTTCAGCAAGCTGATGCACATGGGCGGCATTTTCCTGTCCCCCACCCGCAACATGCGCTGCAACACGCGTGAAGTCCGTCACGTCAACCCGTGGAACAACCCGGACGCCCCTTACCGCACCTATGCGGAATATGAGGACGACTTCCGTGACCTGATGGCTGAGGCTGGCCTGCCCCTGGAAAAGCAGCCCGAAGACGTTGAACCCGCGGCCCCGGCCCCGTCCAAGTAAGGAGTTTCCCTAATGGCCAAAATGCCAAAACCGGAAGAAATGATCGCCTCCCGCGCGAGTTTCCCCGACAAGAGCTGGATGGACGTCAAGACCGAAATCAAGCCCGGTATGTACGCCTATCCCGCCAAGGTGGAGATTATGGAAGGGCTCCACATGCCTCACCCGCATGCGTGGCAGCCTGAGGATGAGGATTGGAACCTGCCCGAAAACTGGGAAGAAATCATCTATAAGGCCCTGAAGGAACGCCTTGCCAAGCACCGTTCCCTCAAGATCTTCATGGATACCTGCGTGCGCTGCGGCGCCTGCGCCGACAAATGCCACTTCTTCCTCGGCACCAACGATCCGAAGAACATGCCGGTGCTGCGCGCGGAACTGCTCCGTTCCGTGTACCGCCGCGACTTCACCACCGCCGGGCGTCTCCTCGGCAAGGTTGCGGGCGCCCGCAAGCTGACCACCGACGTCATCAAGGAATGGTTCACCTACTTCTACCAGTGCACCGAATGCCGCCGCTGCTCGCTGTTCTGCCCCTACGGCATCGATACCGCCGAAATCACGGCCATCGTCCGCGAACTGCTCCATGAGCTCGGCCTCGGCATCAACTGGATCATGGAACCGGTGTCCAACTGTAACCGCACCGGCAACCACCTCGGCATCCAGCCCCACGCCTTCAAGGAAATCGTTGAATTCCTCTGCGAAGATATCGAAACCATCACCGGCATCCATATCGATCCGCCGTTCAACGAGAAGGGCCACGAGATCCTCTTCATCGCGCCTTCCGGCGACGTGTTTGCGGAACCCGGCATCTACACCTTCATGGGCTACCTGATGCTGTTCCACGAGCTTGGGCTGGACTACACCCTGTCCACCTACGCTTCCGAAGGCGGCAACTTCGGCTCCTTCGTGTCCTTCGACATGGCGAAGAAGCTGAACGCCAAGATGTACGCGGAAGCCAAACGCCTCGGCTCCAAATGGATCCTCGGCGGCGAATGCGGCCATATGTGGCGCGTCATCAACCAGTACATGGCGACCTACAACGGCCCCGCGCCCGAAGGCATGGTGGACGTCCCCACCTCCCCCATCACCGGCACGCGCTTTGAAAACGCCCGCGCCACCAAGATGGTGCACATCGCCGAGTTCACGGCCGACCTGATTCACCACAACAAGCTGAATCTCCGCCCCGAACGCAACACCGGCATCATCACCACCTTCCACGACTCCTGCAACCCGGCCCGCGCCATGGGCATGCTCGAAGAGCCCCGCGCCGTCCTGCGCGCCGTCTGCCCCGAATTCGTGGAAATGCCCCCGCACACCATCCGGGAAGAAACCTTCTGCTGCGGTTCCGGTTCCGGCCTCAACACCGAGGAAATCATGGAACTGCGCCTGCGCGCCGGCTTCCCCCGCGGGAACGCCCTCCGCTACGTGCAGGAAAAGAACGGCGTCAACTGGATGTCCTGCATCTGCGCCATCGACCGCGCCGCGCTGCCGCCTCTCGCCAACTACTGGGCGCCCGGCGTCACCGTCAGCGGCCTGCACGAGCTGGTCGCCAACGCGCTGGTCATGAAGGGCGAACAGCCCCGCACCATGAACCTGCGTCAGGAAGACCTCGAATGCCCCGACCCCGAGCCGGAGGAAGAGGCCGTTGAAGAGCTCGCCGCTTCTGCCGAGGAGGACAACTAAACCATGTATAATGCCAAATACATCATCCCCGGCGTCCTGATCGCCGTAGCGGCGTTCACCTCGCCCTTCTGGCTGAACCTCGGCGGCAAGACCTACGTCTACCCCGAAGTCGCCCTGCCCACGGGCGAAGGCAAGGACAAGTGCATCGAGTCCAAGGAATGGATGCGTGCCGAACACATGGCCCTGCTGAACACCTGGCGTGATGAAGCCATCCGTGAAGGCAAGCGCGAATACGTCGCCACCGATGGCCGCAAGTGGGTCATCAGCCTTCAGGATACGTGCATGGCCTGCCATACGAACAAGGCCGACTTCTGCGACAAGTGCCACAACAGCAACAACGTCGATCCGTATTGCTGGACCTGCCACGTCGAGCCGAGAGGGAACAACTAATGAAAAGCAGAAGAGACTTTCTGAAGATAGCCGGTCTCTCCGCCTTTGCGCTGGGCACGGCTTCCGCCCTGACCCTCGCAGCCGGGGGCAAGGCCAGCGCCCTCCCGGCGGGCACCGCGCCCGCCAAGGGCAGCTACACCAACGAACCTGATGCCCTGCACGCCAAACGCTGGGCCATGGTCATCGATACCCGCAAGTTCACCTCGCCGGAACACTTCCAGCGCGTGATCGACGCGTGCCACCATGCCCACAACGTGCCCACCATCCCCGGCAACCAGGACATCAAATGGCTCTGGACGGACAAGTACGCTCACGTCTTCCCCGACGACGTGAACCCCTACATGCCCGAAAAGTTCCTGCACGGCGATTTCCTCCTGCTGTGCAACCACTGTGAAAACCCGCCCTGCGTGCGTGTGTGCCCCACCGCCGCCACCTTCAAGCGTGAGGACGGCATCGTGGTCATGGATCCGCACCGCTGCATCGGCTGCCGTTTCTGCATGGCCGGCTGCCCGTTCGGTGCCCGCAGCTTCAACTTCCGCGATCCGCAGCCCTATGTGAAGGACGTGAACCCAGAGTTCCCCATGCGTACCCGCGGCGTGGTCGAGAAGTGCACGTTCTGCACCGAACGTCTGGCGCAGGGCAAGCTTCCCGCGTGCGTGGAAGCCTCCGAAGGCGCGATGATCTTCGGCGACCTGAACGATCCGGATTCGCCCGTGCGTCAGGCCCTGTCGAAGAACTTCACCATCCGCCGCAAACCCACTCTGGGCACCCAGCCCGGCGTGTACTACATCATCTAGGAGGCCGCCATGCTCGAACTGATTCTCAAAGGCCGGCCGCGCTTCTACCTGTGGCTCTGCTTCCTTGGCGCAATCTTCGGCCTCGGCTTCATTGTGTACATCTTCCAGGCGAACATCGGCCTTGCCCTCACCGGCATGAGCCGTGACGTGTCCTGGGGCCTGTACATTGCCCAGTTCACCTACTTTGTCGGCGTGGCCGCGGGCGCTGTGATGCTCGTGCTCCCCGCCTACTTCCACCATTACGAGAAGTTCAAGCGGATCATCATCTTTGGTGAATTCATGGCCGTGGGCGCCGTGATTATGTGCATGCTCTTCATCGTGGTCGACCTTGGGCAGCCGCAGCGTATGCTCAACGTGATGCTGCACCCCACGCCGAACTCCGTGATGTTCTGGGATATGACCGTGTTGTTCGGCTATCTCATCCTGAACATCGTCATCGGCTGGGTCACCCTTGAAGCCGCCCGCAACGACGTGGCTCCGCCGAAGTGGATCAAGGTCCTCATCTACATCTCCATCATCTGGGCCTTCTCCATCCACACCGTCACCGGTTTCCTGTACGCCGGCATTCCGGGCCGCCACTACTGGCTCACCGCCATCATGGCCGCCCGCTTCCTCGCCTCCGCGTTCTGCTCCGGCCCGGCCATCCTGCTGCTGCTCCTGCTGGTCGTGCGCCGCGTGACCGGCTTCGAGCCCGGCCGTGAAGCCATGAAGACCCTGTCCACCATCATTACTTATGCGATGTGCGTGAACGTGTTCTTCTACCTGCTGGAAATCTTCACGGCTTTCTACAGCGGCATCCCCGGACACCAGCACTCCATCCTGTACCTCTTCGTGGGGCATGACGGACATATGGCGTGGATCAACAGCTGGATGTGGACGGCGGTGGTCTTCGCCGCGCTGTCCCTGCTCATGTTGATCCCCCCGGCACTGCGCTACAATGAAAAGATCCTGCCTTGGGCCCTTATCCTGCTGGTAATTGCCTCGTGGATCGACAAGAGCCTCGGCCTGCTCATCGGCGGCTTCGTGCCCAACATGTTTGAAACCGTCACCGAATACACCCCGACGGTTCCTGAAATCCTTATCGCCCTCGGCGTCTACGGCCTCGGAGGCATTATCGTCTCCGTACTCTGGAAGATCGCCATTGACGTGAAGAAGGAAAACGGGACGTTCGCGTTGAAGGGCAATTAAGCCTTAAAGAAGAGAGGGAACCCTTCTCAAGGGGTTCCTCGGCCTCTCCCCGTTTTGGGGTAAAGGCGGCCTTTCCAAAGCCCCTGTGTGGAAATCGCACAGGGGCTTTTCATTGGGGAAGGCCCTGCCATAAGGCTATGGAGCGTTTCCCCCTTCACAGCACGGGGAAGGCCATTGATTACGCTTCCGGCAATCCTGAGCTTGGGTTTCCCCTCCACAGTACGGGGAAGGCTGCCGTCATGCCGCACTTGTGGCCGATGTGTGGAGTTCCTCCCCGCAGTACGGGGAAAATTGCTCGCCCTGCATGTCGGCAAGCGGAACCCAATGGTTTTAATTGTCCCAGGCGGGGATGTCGCGCCGGGAAGCAAGAATTCCTCACAGTACGGGGAAGATTGTCCGGGCTCGCGCCTACCAATACGTTCTGGAGGCTCCTCCCCACAGCACGGGGAACATGCGGTTTTCCCCGGCTTTCCGCCGGTGGGTTCCATAACGGAGGCATTGCCGGTTATCCCTCTCGAACTTCAAGAAAGAAAACATCAGCCGCCTGCCGTGGTACGACCTTGGGAAAAAGGGGGCTCTCACCCGCTTGCCAAGGCTGCTGGGCTTTGACATCCTAGAGCGCGTTGCTGAACGGCAATGTTTCCTCCCCGGTTTTTCGCGCGGGAAACGCCCGGCGGCGCGCCCGCCCGATTTCAACCCAAAAGGAAGGGCCGATGAACTTCACGTTTCAACGCAACCCCAAACGGCTTCTGGAGCTGTGCGGCATGTCCGCCGTCCGGGACAGGCGGCAGGAAAAGCTTTTCATGGAAAAAGCGGCGGCCCTTGACGCGCAGGCCCTGCGGCCTCTGGTTCTGGTCATCGGCGGCTTCCTCGATCAGATCCTCGGAAACAGTTATGCCGTCAGTGCCCGCTATCCCGCCGATCTGCGCGCCAAACACGATGTCTGGTTCCGCGAACACTACGAAAGCCGCAAGATGCGCGGCATCGTGAACCTCTACGCTTCCAAGGGCCATTCCGTGGCCCTCATCGGGCACAGTTGGGGCGGGGACGCGGCGGTCAACCTCGTCGCCCGCAAGCTCGACGCGCCCATTGATCTGCTGATCAGCCTCGATCCCGTATCCCGCAAGGGAGCGCCCCGCCGGAAGCTCCCCAACGTCCGCCACTGGTTGAATATCCATATCGACTACAGCCGGAGCACATGGTTCGACATCCCCAACCTCGTGGCCCGTATCGGCGGCCCGTGGGAAGCCGCGGAAAACGCCGATGCGAACGTCTCCTGTCCCCCGGATATGACTCATGCGTGGGCGTGGGGGATGTTTGAGCGCTACGGCGAAAAAGTCCTGCGGGAACGCGCCGAAGGCTGGAAATAAGAAAAGAATGGCCCCGCCACAGCATTTGGCTGGTGCAATGTTCACGCATGGCTGTGCCATAGGAAATGGTTGATGCTTTATTTTTGGCTCTGTTATAGGTTGTTTCATCTCCACAGTGAGGTGAAAATACGGCCTTTTTTCCAGTTTTCCCCTTGGCGGGCTCCACGGCTAAGGCATTTTTCCGATTATCTCTTTGGAGCTTCAAAAAAAGCATCAACCATTTTCTTTAACACAGTCTCTGAAAACAGCCCCCTCCAACCTTATCAATCGTCCATAACCCGCTTCGTCTTCCAGCGGTTGTGCATCCAGAACCATTGATCGGGCGCGCGGCGAACCATGCGTTCAATGGCCTCCGTGTAATACGTGGCGGCCATGAGCGCTTTTTCATCGGCAGTGCCCTCAAGCAAAGCCGTATCCAACGGCTCTTCCATGAGCATACGGTAGCGATCCCCATCGCGTATCAAAACAAGGGGCCAGACAAGGGCCTTGGCCCGGACGGCGAGGACAGCGGGCCCCTTGTTGACGGCGGCCTCCTCGCCAAGGAACGGCAGGAAAAACGCTTCGCTCCTGCTGGTATTGTGATCCGCGAGGAACGCCGCGTATCCGTTCTTTCTGAGTACCCGCAGTACCGGAAAAGTCGCTTCCCGGTGTCCGACGACGCCCGCCCCGTGCGCGGAGCGCAGCCGCGTGGTGACGTAATCCATCACCTTGTTTCTGTACGTCCGCACGACCGTCAGGCGCGGATGATCGGATACCTCCCCAAGCATGCCGGCCAACAGCTCCCACGCCCCAAGATGTGCCGTCGTCGCCACGCAAGGGCGCTCCCCACGCTTAAGGCGCTCCAGCAGATCCGGGCGCTCCACATCAAGCAAAGGATGGGACAGGCCGAACTGGGGGACAAGGACGGACTCAAGGAACGAACGGGCGTTGTGCGTGAAGCTGGCCCGCGCCAGCGATTCCGCCGTTGCCTGTGAAACCTCAAGGTGCCGGGCGATGCTCTCCGTGGCGAGGCGGCGGCGCTTGGGCAGGCATACCCAGAGCAGGGAACCAAGCCCCTTGGCAAGCGTGCGGATCCGGGAAAAGC
The DNA here is from genome assembly GCF_057864385.1 of Bilophila sp. Lineage (NCBI taxonomy): Bacteria > Pseudomonadati > Thermodesulfobacteriota > Desulfovibrionia > Desulfovibrionales > Desulfovibrionaceae > Bilophila > Bilophila sp. Next base: position 31,693 of record NZ_DBMAFI010000019.1, read on the forward strand.
CGAGCTTGCCGAGCAGAAGGGCGAAACCATACCCCACCCGGCACATGATCCAAGAAAACGCTTGGGAAACCTGGTGCGGCAAAGAAGGGGAAGGCGGCACATCGGGCGCTTTCAGCCCCTCAAGCTTTTCTTCAAGGCGGCGGCACTCGCGCGCTACGGCTTCGGGATCGCGGATATCGCATTCAACGTAATAGGCGTCGGCGCACACCATCGAAACCCGGCTGAACGGCAAAGGAAGCTGGAAGCGATCCCAGCTTTTGAAGACCTTACGCCGCTCCATGAACAGACGGATGGGCACGATGGGCGCATTTGCCCGTGCCGCGAGGAATATCGCGCCTTCCTTGACCTCATGGCGCGGGCCGCGCGGGCCGTCCACGGTCACGCAGCCGCAGATCCCGGACTCGCGCATCCGGTGGGCGGCGGAAAGGAGGGCCTTCACCCCCCCCCTGGAACTGGAGCCCCGTGCGGTTTCAAGGCCCATGCGTTCCAGCACCCCGGCGAGGAGATCGCCGTCGTCGCTCTGGCTGACCAGCGCGATGATGTTGAGCTGGCGTTTCAGGTAAATCAGAGGAAAGAGCTCATCATGCCACAGCGACAGAACCACGGGGCGGCCCTGATCGGCCGTGTTTTCGATGGTGGCGCGGTTGATTTCGGTATAGCGCAGCGAGCGGCACCACAAGCGGTACAGCCAATACACGGGCGCGGAAAGGCCCCCAAGCAGCGATTTTCCAAAATAGGGCATCAAGACTCCACAATATCGGTTTCACACACGCAGACGTCCTCATGCGTACGGAACTGCATGTTGTACAGTCGGGTATACAGTTCGCAGCGCCCAAGCAGCTCCTCGTGCCTCCCGATGTCCACGATGCGCCCGCACTCCATGACCACGATGCGATCCGCTTCCAGAACGGTGGAAAGCCGGTGCGCGATGATCAGGCTGGTGCGGTTGAGCATGAGGTTGTCGAGGGCCTTCTGAACCATATGTTCGGATTCGGAGTCAAGGGCGCTGGTGGCCTCGTCCAGAATGAGCAGGGGCGCATCCTTGAGCAGGGCGCGGGCAATGGTCAGGCGCTGCTTCTGGCCCCCGGAAAGGCGCACGCCGCGTTCCCCGATGGGCGTTTCGTAGCCTTCGGGCAGCTCGCTGATGAAGCCGTCGGCATAGGCGGCCGCGGCTGCGGAACGCACGCGCTCCATATCCAGATCCGAGGAGAGGTCGCGCCCATAGGCGATGTTTTCGGCGATGGTCGTGTCGAACAGGAAGGCATCCTGTGAGACCATTGATACCGAGCGCCGCAGGGACGCCAGCGAATATTCCTTGATCGGCTTGCCGTTCAGGAGGATTTCGCCGTGCTGCGGATCATAGAAGCGGGGGATCAGGTTGACGAGCGTGGTCTTGCCCGCGCCGGAAGGCCCCACGAAGGCGATGCGCTCCCCGGCCTTCACCGTAAGCGAAACGTCCCGGAGCGCGGGCGTGCCCTCATCGCCGTAGTGCAGGCTCACGTTGCGGAAGGCCAGCTCGCGGAAAGGCTCGTCCAGCGGCAGCGTGCCGCCGCGTTCGGTCTTGAGGGCGGGATCGTCGAGGATGGCGAACACGCGCTCGGCCCCGGCAAGGGCGTTCTGCACGTTCATATTCGCACCGTTCAGGCTCTTGAAAGGCGTATACAGCATGGCAAGCGCGCCCATGAAGGCGAAGAACGTGCCCGGCGTCATGTCGCCCTGGATGACCTCGCGGCCGCCGTACCAGATGACCAGCCCGATGCCGAGGGCACCGATGAGTTCCATCACCGGGGACGACAGCTCGGACACGCAGGACTGGCGGAAATTGATGTTGATGATCCGGGCGTTTTCCTTGTTGAAGCGCCCCGTTTCCTGCTTTTCGGTGGCGAAGGCCTTGATGACCCGGATGCCGCTGAGCAGCTCCTGCAACATGCTGGAGATGCTGGCGTTCACCTCGGCGTTCTTGCGCCCGTACCGCCTCAGGGCCCGGCTGAACAGCGACAGCGGGAACCCGGCGATGGGCAGGACGATGACGGCCCAGCACGCCAGCTCGAAATTCTGTTGGAATACGACGTACAGCAGGCTGATCATGGTGATCACCTGCCGGATGATCTGGATGAACGCGGGCAGGCTCTGCCGGATCATACCCACGTCGTTGATGACGCGCGACATGAGCGCCCCCACCTGCGACTCCTCATAGAAATGCAGGGGCAGGGTAATGATTTTCTGGAACAATTCCTGCCGCATGGTTTCCAGCACATGCAGCGCGCTGTAATGCATGCACCAGTTTTGCAGGTAGCGCCCGGCGCCTTTCAGGGCCGTCAGCACGATGAAGGCCAGAGGCACGTACAGAAGCGCCTTGCCGTCCTGCCGGATGAAGATGTCGTCGAGCGCGGGCTTGATCAGCCATGCCGTGCCTGCCGTAGTTGCGGAAACGACGCCGGAAGCCAGCAGCGCGACGGCCATAGCCCACTTGTAAGGGAGGAAGTACCGGAACACCCGCAGAGCCAGCCGGAGTTCTTTCCTGCGGCGCTCGGAGCGTTCCTCCTTGGTCTCTTTCTTTTTACTCATTCGCATATTCCTTGACGAAAGGGCATTCTAGCCCACATTATCGGCAAGCGCCAGCGGAGAATCCCGGCCCGCGCCCAAGAGCTGCGGGGAGGCGCTGCGCCGTGCTTTTCAGGAACGGCCCAGCGCACGCGCACTTAGGAGTATCATGGAAAAGACCGTACGAATCAACAAGGCGCTGGCGGACGCCGGCGTCTGTTCCCGCCGCCGGGCCGACGAGCTCATCGCCGCCGGGCGCGTCAGCGTCAACGGCGAGCCCGTCGCCTCGCCGGGCCTCCAAGTCAGGCCCGGCGCCGACAGGCTGGAAGTGGACGGCAAGCCCGTCCGGCCCATTGCGCAGTCCCCCTGCTACCTGCTGCTGAACAAGCCCGTGCGCGTGGTGTCCACGGCCTACGATCCCGAAGGCCGGGCCACGGTGCTCGATTTCGTCCCCGCGAAGTGGAAGGCCCGCCGCCTTTATCCCGCCGGGCGCCTCGACTTTTTTTCGGAAGGGCTTGTCCTGCTCACCGACGACGGCGAACTGACCAACCGGGTCGTGCATCCCCGGCACCACATGCCGCGCGTGTATCGCGTGCTCATCCGGGGCGGGGTGTCCGACCGCGCCTTGGACGTCATGCGCAAGGGAATGACGCTTGCCGAAGGCGAAAAGCTCGCGCCCGTGGAAATCCGCGTCCTGCCGGGGCAGGTTCATGACCTGTCCGGGATTTCGCGCAATGCCGAATCTCCCACGGGGCAGCGCGGCACACTGCTCGAAATGACCCTGCATCAGGGCTTGAACCGCCAGATCCGCCGCATGTGCCGCGATCTGCATCTGACCATCCTCCGGCTTGTCCGCGTCGCGCAAGGCCCCTTGCGCCTCGGCGTCATGAAGCCCGGCGAAGCCCGCGAGCTGACCCCCGCCGAAGTGGCGGCCCTGAAAAAAGCTGTGGGGATGTAAGAGGAAATTGGAGGGGGGAGGGGAAACTTTCTGTAGAAAGTTTCCCCTCCCCCCTCCAAGCCTCCCCCCTCCTCTTCAAAGACTTTCGGCCTTATCGAATCCCTGTTCGCCGCTTTCCCCGTAGGCATGTAGGGTGGGGTTGCACTGTACGATACCGGGAGCCACAGTGTCGGCTTTCCCCGTAGGTATGTAGGGTGGGGGAGATCCTCGCCCCGGCGGGCGATATGCAATCGGCTTTCCCTGCAGGCGCGTAGGGTGGGGAAAAATGGCGTATCTTGCCTGAAAAATGGGCGCACCCTGCTTATTTTTTGGTGAAAATCGTTTTTGCCCGTTTTGAGGCATTCGCCCTTTCAATGAGTTTTTAAAAAATTCATTTTGAATTTCACGCAGTTGGAATATGGGGTTTATTGCAAGGCTGTGTCCTAGAAAATGGTTGGTGCTTTTTTCCTTGAAGTTTCAAAGGAATAACCAGCAAAATGCCTTAGCCATAGGTTTCGCCAAGGGGAAAACTGGAGAAAAAGGCTGTATTTTCACCACACTGTGGAGATAAAACAACCATAAACGATAACAGAGCCTTTCTCTTTATCAACCGTAAACTTGAACAGAGCCATTGCAAAAGCGAATATCTCCCGTTTTCAGGATCTTGATTTGCCGCCCCCGGTATGGGAAACTTCTGCCTCCTGAAAAACAATGGGGCTCCCCCTCTCAAAAAGGCCGACTCTTTGGGAAGGGAGGGGGTTCGGGGGAAGGCTCCCCCTTCTCCAGAAGGGTTTCCCTCCCCCGTCCAAGCCTTTCCCCGGAGTCTCGCTATGCGCAACCCAGTCCCCAGAATCGCCGCGATCCATGATATGTCGGGGTTCGGGCGCACCTCGCTGACGGTGGCGATCCCGATCCTCTCCTGCATGGGCATACAGGTCTGCCCGATGCCCACGGCGGTGCTCTCCACGCACACGGTGGAATTCACGGACTATACGCTGTGCGACCTCACCCCGGAACTGGGCGGCATCCTCGACCACTGGGAAAGGCTCGGCCTCCATTTCGACGGCGTGTACTCCGGCTTTATGGCCTCCCCGGAACAGATGGATTCGGCAGCCCGGTGCATCCGCAACTGCCTTGCCCCCGGCGGGCTGGCGGTCGTGGACCCGGTGCTTGGGGACAACGGCATCCTTGATCCCACCATGACCCCGGAAATGGTGGAAAAAATGCGCTGGCTCATCTCCTGCGCCGACATCATCACCCCGAACATCACCGAAGTCGCCCTGCTCCTCGACGAGCCGTTCACGCCCCGGATCTCCCCTGAGGAAATCAAGGGCCGGCTGCGCCGCCTGTCCGCAATGGGGCCTCAAACCGTGGTCGCCACAAGCGTCCCCCTGCTGGAAGGCGGCAGGGACCCCGGACGCAATGCCTCGGTCATTGCCTACGAACGCAACGAAGACCGTTTTTGGCGCATTGACTGCGCCTACATCCCCGCCCACTACCCCGGCACGGGGGACACGTTCTCCAGCGTCCTCACGGGCAGCCTCATTCAGGGCGACAGCCTGTCCATCGCGCTGGATCGCGCCGTCCAGTTCGTCACCCTCGGCATCCGGGCCACATTCGGGCAAGGGCTGCCTTCGCGCGAAGGCATCCTGTTGGAACGCATCCTCGGCAGCCTGTTCGCGCCCGTCTCGGCCTGCAAATGCCGGCTCATGGACGGGGACGGCTGCCATACCCCGGCGGCCCCCTTTGAAGGCTGACATGGGCCCCGCCTCCCGTCCCAAAGGCGCACGATCGAAATCGCGGACGGCGGGACGCCCCGGACGCGAACGCCCCATCCGGTACGGCGGCATGGGGCAAAGGATATGCTGATGACTACGGAACAATGCGCCCAAAGCCAACTGCCCATTGGCCTTTTCGATTCCGGCGTGGGCGGCCTGACCGTCCTTGACGCCATGCGCCGCCTCATGCCCGGCGAGGATTACCTGTTCCTCGGAGACACCGCCCGCGTGCCCTACGGGGCCAAGAGCCAGAAAACGATTGTCCGCTATTCCCTTCAGGCCGCCGCCAAGCTCATCGGCCAGCGCATCAAGCTGCTGGTCATCGCCTGCAACACGGCCACGGCCGCCGCGCTTCCCACCCTGCGCGAAACATGGCCCGACATGCCCATCATCGGCGTGATCGAGCCCGGTTCCCGCGCCGCCTGCGAAGCCTCGCCCTCCGGCGACATCGCGGTCATCGCCACCGAATCCACCATCCGCAGCGGGGCCTATGCCGAGGCCATCCTCCGCCGCCGCCCCGAAGCGCAGGTCCGCAGCCTCGCCTGCCCCCTGTTCGTGCCGCTGGCCGAAGAAGGCTGGTTCGACGGCCCCATCGCCGAGGGCGTGGTTTCACGCTACCTTGAGCCGCTGTTTAAGAAAGCGCCCGCGCCCGACTGCCTCGTGCTCGGCTGCACGCACTACCCCATGCTCGCCGCCGCCATCCGCAAGGTCGTCGGGCCGGAAGTCCATATCGTGGATTCCGCGGCGACCACGGCTGAAGTCGTCAAGCGCCGCCTCGCCGATGAAGGGCTGGCCCACCCGCAGGCCGGGCGCACGGGGCGCATCCGCTTTTTCATCACCGACGACCCGCAGCGGTTCACCCGCACGGGCAGCCTGTTCCTCAACATGACCATCACGGACAGCGACGTCCGGCTTGTGGATCTTGAAAACGTGCCCCTCCCCGACGCCGCCGAAACGCCAACACAAAGGAAACCAGCATGAGTTACGCCCCCATTCCTATGGTTCCCGGCCCGGTCGCCCTGCATGAAGACGTCATCGCCGTCCTCGGCAGGGATTACGGATCGGGGCAGGTCGAATCCGATTTCCTGTGCCTTTACGACGCCGCCAGCCGCAGCATCGGCAAGCTCATGGGCACAAAGGACGACGTCGTCCTGATGACCGGCGAAGGCATGCTCGCCCTCTGGGGCGCGCTGAAAAGCTGCCTGAAACCCGGCGATCATGTGGTCAGCGTCGGTACCGGCGTCTTCGGGGACGGCATCGGCGAAATGGCCGAATCCTTCGGCTGCATCGTGGAAAAAGTATCCCTCCCTTATGATTGCAGCATCCGTGAAAGCGACCTCGCCGCCGTGGAGGAAGCTATCCGCCGCGTCAAGCCGGTCATGCTGACCGCCGTGCACTGCGAGACGCCGTCCGGCACCCTGAACCCCATCGGGCTGCTCGGCAAGCTCAAGAAGGATCTCGGCGTGCCGCTGTTCTATGTGGACACGGTGGCGGGGCTCGGCGGGGCGCCCGTACACATGGACGAATGGAACGTCGACCTGATGCTCGGCGGTTCCCAGAAATGCCTGAGCTGCCCCCCAAGCATGAGCATGGTGGGCGTCAGCGACGCCGCGTGGGAACGCATGAAGGAAGTAAACTATCAGGGCTACGACGCCATCCTGCCCTTCCGCACCGTGCGCACGGACGGGCGCTGCCCCTACACCCCGAACTGGCACGGCGTGGCCGCGCTGTACGCCGGGACGCAGGCCATCTTCAAGGAAGGCATGGACGCCGCGTTTGCCCGCCACGAAGCGGTGGCGGCCCAGTGCCGGGCCGGGCTCGCCGAACTCGGCATCAAGCTCTGGACGGCCCCCGACGCCGTCAACGCGCCGACCGTCACGGCGGCCATGATCCCCGACGGCTTTACGTGGCCGGAATGGAAAGAAGCCCTCCGCCGCCACGGGCTGATCTGCACCGGCAGTTTCGGCCCGATGGACGGCAAGGTCTTCCGCCTCGGACACATGGGTACGCAGGCCCAGCCGTACCTCATGGAACAGGCCCTCGACGCCATCGCCGCCACGCTGAAAAAATAGCCCGCTGAGGCAAAACGCTTTCGGGGAGGGCCCAGCCCTCCCCCTTCCGGGCGTCTTAACATGCATCTTAAGGCGCATTCCACAAAGGGATATGACGGGACAGGGCCGTATGAAATGCCTTTCCTCAGCGAAGCCCTTTCAAAGAACCTTGTAGTAGGACATGATTGGCATTTTGCATAACCCAACAATTATACAAGTCTTTTTCCTTTGAAAAAATATGGCTAAGGCACTCCGTTTTTTGGGCTGCATCATAAAGAAATGCTTGATGCTGCATTTCTTGAAGCTCCAAAGGGATAACCGATAAAATTCCCCTTAAGGCGCATTCCACAAAGGAATATGACGGGGCAGGGCCGTATGAAATGCCTTTCCTCAGCGAAGCCCTTTCAAAGAACCTTGTCGTAGGACATGATTGGCATTTTGCATAATCCAACAATTATACAAGTCTTTTTCCTTTGAAAAAATATGGCTAAGGCACTCCGTTTTTTGGGCCGTATCATAGGAAATGCTTGATGCTGCATTTCTTGAAGTTCCAAAGGGATAACCGATAAAATACCTCAGCCGGAGAGTCAGCCAACGGAAAAATTGAAGGAAAAAAGCTGTTTTTTCGCCATATTGTGGAGATGAAACAATCACATTCCATAACAGGGACTTGGTTTTATTTGGAATTTCAAAAAATAAAGGCTGTGTCATAAGAAACGGCTGATGCTTTCTTTCTTGAAATTCCAAAGGAATAACCAAATAAGATGCTTCAATTATGGAGTCCGTCAGCGGAAAAATTGGAGAAAAAGTCTCTATTTTCAGCATACTGCTGAAATAAAGCAACCATGTTGCTATGACAGAGCCAAAATAAACTATAGTGTCGTCGTACCATTTGACTGATATACTTTCAGTGGCTGCCCTTATTGAACTTTTTAAAGGCATTTGCTGGCGCTCCCGGCAACGAAAAAATTTTCCCCAGTTCCATCTTGAATTGCATAAGATAGAATACCAACCTTTCCCTCTGGCAGAGCCTAAAACACCAATCCCTTGCTGTGATGCAGCCTAACCCATCAGCCGGTTGCCCTAGGCCGTGTCGTCATTTAACATATAATTATTTGAAATTATTAAAAAAAATGATCATTTTTTGCAACTTGAAAATAATTTAATACTTTCAATAAATGATACATAATTGACGACGCAATCTAACAGGGCCTTTCAGAAAAATCCGGTAAGCGCACCCTGAAAAGGCCCCGCACCGGCAGGTTTGGGAACGGGAGGAAAAACGTAACGGCCCCTTTCCCCAGAAACGCACCTCCCCTTTTCCATCTTCCTTCTCCTTCCCAAAACAACTTGCGCCATGCCGACAAAACAGCCGATGCCGCCCGTCCCGCCGCTTCAGCCGCTCCTGTTCTGGGAAACCGGCGTCTTGCTGTTCGCCGCGGGAATCGTCGCGGCCCGTTTCCCGGTTCCGGCTTTGACGGCCTGCGCCCTGTTCGTATGGGCAGACAGCCGAACGCGCCGCCCCCTTTGCTGCCTGCTGGCGGCTGCGTGCGTCATCGCGGGCTGGTGGATCGGTGGGAAGTCCGCTCCGCGCGTCCCCCAAGAGTATCCGGCATGGCTGGAAAAAAGCCTGTCCTCGCGGCGGGCCGTCACCGTGGAGGGCGTGATCGTCGGTTCCCGCGGCCTGCCGGATCAGCGGCTGCAAATCATTCTGGACGATGTGGGCCCCGCCGAAAAGGAACCGCTCCCCGGCAGGTTGGCCCTGACGTGGCAGGACATGCCCGACGTACCCCGCCCCCTGCCGGGGCAACGGATAACCGCAAACCTGAAAATCCGCCCGGTTCACGGCTTCCGCAACCAAGGCGCGTGGAACAGTGAAGACTACTGGCATCGCCAAGGCGTGTTCTTTCAGGCGTGGGCCAAACAGGATGACGCCGCCATCCGTACATCCGGCACGCCTTCCACCGGAGCCGGGCTGCGGGAACGCCTGCGCCTGCGTGTCGCCGCCGCGCTGGGTTCGCCGGAAGAAAGCGGCCCCCGCACGCTTTCCCCTTCCAGTGCGGACGGAAACACTTCCCGGCGGTCGGCCCTGCCGCCCCCAGCCGCTTGGAACGAATTGCCTTCAGCCCCACAGGGGGACACGTCCGCCCCTGAGCGGGTTGGGGCCGTACGGATTGGGGAGGTTCGGAACCATTCCGGTTCACCGGCGCACTCCGCAGCGCCGGCGGATACGAGGCCCTTTTCAAAGGTACGGGACGGCGGCTCTTCCATCATCCCGGCCTTGCTGTTCGGGGATCGCTATGGGCTCAACACGCCGGACATGGAACGCATCAACGCGGCGGGGCTGACGCACAGCCTTGCCCTGTCCGGGCAGCATCTTGCCGTCGTCGGCTTGGGCGCGTTGGCGCTCACCGGGATGGTAGGGCTTCTCGCGCCGGGGCTGTTCCTGCGCTTCCCGGCCTACAGCCTCATCGGGCTCCTGAGCCTGCCGCTGGCCTACGCCTATCTATGGCTTGGCGATGCGCCGCCTTCACTGGTGCGGGCCGCCCTGATGCTCACCATCGTTTGCCTGCTGCGCTGCGTGCCCGATCTGCTTCCCGAACGCTTCCGCCGGAACCTGCGCCCGGCCTTCACCTTTGCCGACGTGCTCCTGCTCGCCCTGCTCTGCATGGTTCTGGCCGATCCCCTGTGCCTTTACGATCTGGGCGTGCAGCTCTCTTTTTCGGCGGTGGCGGGCATCGCGCTTTGTTCCCCGTGGCTCAGCAAGCTCTGGAACGACGGCCCGTTTTCCTTCTCGCCGCTCAAAGCCCTGCAAGGCGGGATCTCGCCCATGCGTGCCGCCATGAGCCGTTTCGTCCGGCTTCTCTGGCTGACCCTCGGCTGTTCCGTTGCCGCGCAGCTCGCCACCCTCCCCCTCGTGCTGGATGCCTTCGGGCGCTCGACCCTCTGGTTCCCGATCAACCTGCTCTGGCTTCCGGCGCTCGGCTTCATCGTCCTGCCGCTGTCGTTCCTTGGGCTTATCGCCGCGGCAGCCGGGTTGGAACAGGCTGCCGCTTTCCTGCTCCATCTGGCGAACATCCCTTGCGAGGCCCTTCTGTACGGCCTGCGCTGGCTACAGGCGCACGCGGGTCTGGATCTGTTCGTATCCCCGCGCCCGCATTGGACCGCCATCCTCGGCTTCGGGGCGGCTGCCGTGGCGCTGGCCATGCGCGTACACCGGGATCACTTCCCGCACGCGGCGAAACGCCTTCTGATCTCCGGCGCACTCCTGCTTTCCGTCGGGCCGCTGCTCTGGATACATGCCTTCTTTGAACCCAAAATTTCCCTCAGGGTGCTGGATGTCGGGCAGGGGCAAGCCCTCCTTCTGGAGTGGCCCTGCGGAGGGCGGGCGCTGGTGGACGGCGGCGGGCTGTTTTCCGACCGTTTCGACGTAGGGAGGGATATCGTTTCTCCGGTGCTCACTGCCAACAACCTGCCCCGACTGGACTTCATCGCCGTAACGCATCCCGACCGGGATCATCTTAAAGGCTTGCTGTTCATCGCGGACAATTACGCGATAAAAAAGGCCTATACCGCTCCGCTTGAAGGCATCGACACGCCGCGGCAGGGCTCGCCCCGGCCTCTCTCCGAAGCGTTTGCCGCCATCCTTGCCTCGCGCGGCATTCCCCGTCATACTTTGCGGGCGGGAAACGTGCTCCCCCTTGCGGACGGGCTGGCGCTTGAAGTGCTGGCCCCGGCCCCCGGCGTGACGCCTTCGGGCAATAACGGGCTAGTGTTCCGGCTTGCCCTCAACGGGCATGGCCTCGCCTTGCTGCCCGGAGACGCCGAAGCCCCGTACCTGCGGGCCCTGCTGCGAAGCGGCGCGGATCTTTCGGCGGACGTGCTCGTCCTGCCCCACCACGGTTCCGCAGGCAGCCGTGTCCCGGCCCTGTACGACGCGGTATCCCCAAAGCTGGCCATCGCCAGCGCCGGGGCGTACAACCCTTACCGGCTTCCTTCCCGGAAAGTCCGCGACGCATTGGAATGGCGGGATATTCCGCTTTACATCACCGGCGATGAAGGTGAAATTGCCGTCCATTGGGCCCTGAAAAAGAATGTTGAGAAGAACCCCACCCTTCAGGAAGGCTTTCCTCCACAGCCTCGCCTCTCCCGATATGGCCAACCTCTGGAGAGGGCAAAGGCCCTCCCGCCGGAAATACGGAATGGCGGCAGCATCCCTTTACCCTAAAAAACCGTTGGAGGACGGGAACGGATGCCGGGCAGGGAAAAATAGGGCTCTGTCACAGCACATGGTTGTTTTGTCTCGGCAATATGCTGAAAATATATGCTTTTTCTCCAGTCTCCCGCTGGCGGGCTCCATAACTGGGGGATTTCATTGGTTATCCCTTTGGAATTTCAAGAGATAAAGCATCAACCGTTTTCTGTGACACAGCCCCAAATATTCCCCGGAAAGCCCTTTTCCCGGTTTGAACCTCCAATCATAAGGATAACCAGTGCGACTGACGGCAACGCATAAAATGGGCATAGCGGCCTTGATCATGGCGGGCAGCGTGTTCCTGTCCCGGCTCATGGGGCTGGTACGGGATAAGGTGGTTTCGTGGCAATTCGGGGCGGGTGCGGAATCGGACGTCTATTTCGCGGCCTTCGTGATCCCGGACTTCCTCAATCACCTGCTTGCGGGCGGTTATATCTCAATCACCCTGATCCCTTTGCTTTCCAAACGGTTCGAGGAGGATGAGGCCGACGGCTGGCGGTTCTTCTCGGCGGTGTTCTGGTGGGCGACCCTCAGCATAGCCGTCCTGACCGCTGTGGCCTGGATCTTCGCCCCGGAACTCTCCCAACTCGTCGGGCCGGGGTTTTCCCCGGAAAAACAGGCACGGCTGTCCCATTTCCTGCGCATCATCCTGCCCGCACAGGTCTTCTTCCTGCCCGGCGCGTGCGTATCCGCCCTGCTCTACATCCGCAAGCAGTTCCTCACCCCCGCGCTCACGCCGCTCATCTACAACGGCTGCATCATCGCGGGCGGCCTTCTCGTGACCGGGAGGGACATGGAAGGCTTCTGCTGGGGCGTCCTGTTCGGCGCGGCCCTCGGCTCGTTCCTGCTGCCCGTCATGGCGGCCCGCTCCTCCGGCGCGCCCTTGCCCGAAGGCATCCCCGCCGGGCTGCGGCTCCGCTTCAACCTGCGCCACCCGCTCCTCAAACGGCTTCTCCTGCTGGCCCTGCCGCTTATGCTCGGCGTGTCCATTGTGGCTATGGATGAACAATTCGTGCGTATTTTCGGCTCCATGGCGGGAGAAGGGGCGGTGAGCCTCCTGAGCTATGCCCGGCGCATCATGCTTGTCCCTGTGGGCGTGGTGGCGCAGGCCGCGGGCGTGGCGTCCTTCCCGTTCCTTGCCGCGCTGGCGGCCAAGGGTGACGACGCCGGATTCGACAAGACCCTTGGCACGGCCCTGCGCGGGAGCATGCTCGTGGTCATCCCGCTCACGGCCTATATGATGGCCGTTGCCCTGCCCACGCTCGGATTCATCTTTGAAGGCGGGCAATTCTCCGCCGAGGAAACCATCCTCGCCGCGCCGCTGCTCCAGATGCTGCTCCTTTCAGTCCCCTTCTGGGTCGTGCAGCAGGTTATCGGAAGGGCTTTCTACGCCCGCCAGAATACCCTCACCCCGGCCATCGTAGGCACCGCAGCGACCATTGCGGCCCTGCCCGTCTATCCCATCGCGGTAAAGCTCTGGGGGGCGTTCGGCGTTGCCACGCTGACGACGCTCTGCCTCTTCGCCTACACCCTTGCCCTGTCGTGGTTCTGGATCCGCAAGCACGGCAGGGGCGCGTTCGACGGCATGGGGCGCCTGCTCATCAAGGGCTGCCTGCTGGCCCTGCCCGGCACGCTGCTGGCCTTTTCCGCGGTCTACGGGCTTTCAGGCCGCCTGCCCCTCTGGTTCCCCTCCCTGTACGCCTATCTGCCCGCAGCCATGCGCCACGCCGTCATATGCGGCATCGCCGGGGTCATCTTCGCCATCCCCTATCTTTTGCTCGCCAAGCTGTTCATGCCCGAAGCATTGTCGTTGAGAAGGGGAAGGTAGGGATTGAAGATTGGAGGGGGGAGGGGAACCCTTCTCTAGAAGGGTTCCCCTCCCCCCTCCAAACCTCCCCCTTCCCCTCCCAAGACTTTCGACTTTATCGAATCCCTGCTGCAAGCCTTCCCTGAAGGCAGCAAAGCCACCTGAACGCTGTTCAGGCGGCTTCTTTTTTTGGGGAATTGGAAAAGGCGTTTTGCGAAAAATTCCAATATACTCTTTTCGCTTGGAACATTTCCGCTTTGCAATGTGTCTTGCTTCAAAAACAATCCGCGCCGGAAAAGCTCAAGGACAGGGATTCGATAAACACGAAAGTCTTTGAAGAGGAGGGGGGAGGGGAACCCTTCTCCAGAAGGGTTCCCCTCCCCCCTCCAAACCTCCCCCTTCCCCTCCTAAGACTTTCGACTTTATCGAATCCCTGCTGCAAGCCTTCCCTGAAGGCAGCAAAGCCGCCTGAACGATGTTCAGACGGCTTCTTTTTTTGGGGAATTGGAAAAGGCGTTGTGCGAAAAATTCCAATATACTCTTTTCGCTTGGAACATTTCCGCTTTGCAATGTATCTTGCTTCAAAAACAATCCGCGCCGGAAAAGCTCAAGGACAGGGACTCGATAAACACGAAAGTCTTTGAAGAGGAGGGGGTGGAGTTTGGGGAGGGGGTGGGGAAACGTGGGGGTGCTCCCCCCTTCTTAAGTAAAGTTTCCCCTCCCCCTCCCCAATGCTATCCTCCGCCATCCGCACTAAATCCCGATGGTCTTGCTCTCCCCCCACGTAACCGCCGGATGCTTGGGATCGGCGTTCCAGAGGGCTTCGCGCACGGTCATCTTCCGGGCGTCGGTATCAATGCTCACCACCTGAAAGGAAAGGCGTTTCTCGTCCTTGCCGGACACATTGCCCTTCATGGGGGAATCCACGCGGAACACGGGCATGGCGATGTCGTTGTCCGGGCCGCCCCACGTGTAGAACTCGTTGTAGTTCTCGTTGCCATGAAAATACGCAACGATGGCGGGGTGCTTCTTGAGGAACGCCGCAAGCTCTCGGTGTTCCTTGACCGGGACTTCCTTGGCCTTGCGAACGCTGGACACGTCGGAAACCAGATTCTCGAACTTGTCCTTCGCGTTGATGTCCCCGGAACCATTGGGGTTGATGAGGTGCTTCGCCTCAATGTCCGGCTGATCGTGGGTGAACAGCAGCACCGGCTTGCCGGAAGGGATGCCGGCCAATTGCGCACCGAGCCATGACCGGGCCGCGCTGTCAGGCCACATCTGTACGAAAAGCAGACGCACGCCGCCGTATTCCCGGCTCAGAAACACCTTGTCCCGCTTCGCGTCAAAGGCTTCGGGCGTCAGCGAGGCGTTGTTGGCGCGGTTGTACATGGCGAGCAGGGAGCCGTTGTCCTTCGCCGGGGCCATCGCCCTGTAAAACCCCACGGCATTGGTCACGTCGTGGTTGCCGGGAATAGCCAGCACTTCCGCCGCCTTACCCGCACGGTTTTTGAGTGAGACGCCGTTGATGTACTGCTGCTCGAACAGGGCCCAGCACTCCGAAGCCGAAGGGATCAGGCGCTCATCGGTTCCTTCCATGCGGTTGGCGATGTCGCCGGTTGAGATCACCGCATCGGCCCACTGCACGGGCTGCCCGGCCCGGACGCCGCCGTCATCGGGAAGCGTGATCCCCGGAAGCGTATTGATGGCCTGCACCATCGCCGCATTGACTTCGCGGGAAGACACCTTATCCAGCCCACGGAATGCCTTACGGGTGATCCCATAATGCTGGTCAGAGGTATAGACAAACTGAACCAGCTCGGCCCTCGCCGGAGCCAACAGCCCCATCAGCAGAAGCAGTGCGGCCACGGCACCCATGAGGCCCTTGTTCAACAGCCTGCCGGAAAGTCGATACGTCATTTTCATTCTCCGAATAAAAGTTTGGCCCGTCTAGAGAGACAGGCCAAACTGATACGCCGTTTCCGTGACGCCTTGGCGAACGGACGGATACAATTCCGAGAAGTCCCCTCCCCCGTTTGGACGGGGCGATAGGCCCGCCAAGGTTCCAAAGCCTTAGCCTGGGGCCTTTTTCCTTGGTTGTGCTATAGAAAATGGTTGATGCTTTTTTCCTTGAAGCTCCAAAGGGATAACCGGAAAAATGCCTTAGCCGTGGATCCCGCCAAGGGGAAAACTGGAAAAAAAGCCGTATGTTTCACCGCACTGTGGAGATGAAACAACCACATACTTAACAGAACCTTTTCCTTTGTCCTCCATGAGGATGCCTAGGGAACAGGAGGGGGCGTTACTCCGCCACGTACCCCTGCGCCTCCGCAAGGCCGAGGATCGTATTGGCGTAGATGTCGATACGGTTATAGGTCTTGATGACCTTCTGCTTTTGGGCGCGGGTCGCCGCCTTGTTCCAGCCGTGCCGTGCGAGGTAGTTGGAAAGGCTCGCCACGGCGTCGGGCACGTCAAACAGATTCACCACGCCGTCCCCGTTGCCGTCGGCCCCGTAGTGGCTGATATTCGTGGGCATGAACTGGCACAGCCCGACAGCCCCGTAAATGGAGCCCGGCATGGACAGCGCGTCCTCGCCGGATGCGCGGATATTTTTGAGCAGGGCGACCAGTTCCTTATAGGCCCAGTCCGAACGCTGCTCCATGCGCTGCTGGATCCAGCTTTGGCGATTGGCCGCCGCGGATCCGGGAAGCTGCGCCACATACGTGGAAATGGCCTCTGGCCGCCGGGATGAAGCCATGCTCGCCAGCGTGTAGAACGCCTTTTCCTTGCCCAAGAACGTGCCGAGGCGGGTTTCCACGAACAGGAGCGACACGGAAATCTGGCGCGGCACGCCGAATGTCCGTTCGGCATAATCGAAGGCGGGCTTGTTGGCCTCAAGGAAGGCCCGGCATTTCTCCACATTCCCGGCGGTGATCACGCCGGGATAGACCAACGGCTTGGGGCGGGCGGGGGCTGCGGGCTTTGCGGAGGGCGGCGCCGGCTTTGGCTTGGGGGCGAAGGCCTTGGTATAGAGCTCCTTGATCTTGCGGCCCATCGGATCCTGCGACGGCATCCCCATCGAGGCAAAGAGAACCGGAAGATCCGGGCCGTCCAGCCCGTCGGCACGCAAACGCTGGTACAGGGGCAGCCATGCCGGGGGGATCGCAGTGCCCGTATACGAGCCCTGATAAGAGGGATATTGGGGCGGCTGCGCTTGCGCGCCGGGCTGCGCGTACACGATCCTGTTCTGTGAGCACCCCGCCCCAGCCAGCGCCAGCAAAAGCAAAACGGCGCTCAACGCACGCCGTATCATGGAACTCTCCAAAGCATTCTCCTCTTTTTCATTGAATCGTGAAGCGGCCCTTTTCCAAAGGCCCCGCCATAGGACGCGGCTGTTCCATCTCCACAGTATGGTGAAACTACGGCCTTTTCTCCAGCTGTTCCGTTGCCGGGCTCCATGCCTGCGGCATTGCATCGGCTTCCCTTGGAACTTCAGGAAGGCATCAGCCATTTCCCATGACGCAGCCTTTCAAAAAGGCATCCCACGAGCTCTCCCCAAACATTGCCAGCCCTCCCAGTCCATAAAATCCCTGCTCCCGGCCTCCCCGCAGGCCAACAGGCCGACAGGGAAAACCGCGAACAGGGATTCAATGAACGTAAAGCCGTTATACGTTGGGGCCGGGCGAGGGGCTTTTGGGAAAAGCCCCTCACCGGTTATACATTACACATTCTGCAACACCCAAGACACCCTGCCGAGGATGCGGCCCGGACAGTCCTGGGGGAGAAGCACCACGCCGGGATGGGCGGGCTGTTCCGTCCTCAGGATGAAGCGGTCATGATCGCCGTCGAGGAACAGGCGCTTGAGCGCCACGCCCTCATGCGGCATATATACGGCGTACACTTCGCCGGAAATGGGATGCGCACGCGAAGTATCCACCCCGACATAGGCCCCGCGGCGGATCAGCGGGGAAAACGAATCCGATTCGATATGAAACACGAGCGTCTGCGCATTGACGTAGGACTGCGGCAGGGCAATCTTGCCCGAAGTCTGCAAATCCGGGGCGGGATGCCCCTCTTCATACGCGCATTGCGTCGAATAAACCTTAGCCAGCGTGCTGATGGCGTTGGGGTCCGCATAGTGGGCCGGTTCCTCGCGGAACCCTTCCGGCGGGCCTTCAACCGGCGTATAGACCTGATCGATCTTCAGGAACATCGGGCCGGTGCCGCTCTTGATCCAATCGGGGTTGAGCCCGAACTTTTCAAACAGTTTCATGTACCAGTCGGAAGGGATCGAATTCCGACGCTTCGCATCCGAAATGCTTGACTGCCGTATTTCAAGCACGGCGGCCAGTTCCGTTTGGGTTCTGGCATTCGTCGCACAACGGATGCGGTCATAAACTTCCTGAAAAAACGTCATTGAAGAACTCCATACCCCCGGGGTTATCTGATGGGGGCGAGGAAAGGGTCATCGTTCGTAATCACAATGCGGGAATTTTGCTCGAAGCCCTTCTTGAGCGCTTCAAGCCCGCGCTGAAACTTATAGAAGTCCGGGGCGCGGGAAAAAGCTTCCGCAAAAACCCGTGCCGCCGTCGCATCGCCCTCACCGCGGATGACGGATGAACGGCGGTTGGCCTCTGCCAGTATCACTGCCCGTTCCCTGTCTGCTTCGGAACGGAGTTTTGTCGCTTCTTCGACACCTTCGGAGCGGTACTGCTTGGCCTGGCGCTCGCGTTCGGCCCGCATCCTTCCGAAAATGGCCCGCTGGTTTTCGGCGGGCAGGTCGGTGCGCTTGATGCGCACGTCAACAACTTCAATACCATACTCTTTCATGATGTCCGAAGCGCGGCGGGTCACGTCGGCCATGATGCCGCTGCGTTTGCTCGAGACGACCTCGGTCAGGCTGTGCCGACCAACCTGGGCGCGCAACTGGGAGTACACGACGTCATCAAGGCGGGCCTGGGCCCCCGGTATCGTGCGCACCGATCTGTAGAACTGTAAGGGATCGATGATCCGCCAACGAGCGTAGTTATCGAGAACTATAGCTTTTTTGTCGCTGGTCAAGGCCTCTGCGGCCCTTGCCTCATAATCTAATACGCGCGCGTCGAAACGCACGACGGTTTGGATAAGCGGAATCTTGAAATGCAGGCCCGGCCCAAACACCCTGTCCACAGGGTCGCCGAGCTGGATCACCAGCGCCTTTTCCGTCTGGTTGACGATGAAGATGCTCTGGGAACCGATCAAAACCAGAATGATGATCAGGCCGATCAAAAAGGGAAAACGCTTTTCCATCAGTTGTCCCCCCTCGGTCTGCTCAGGGTTGCTTCCGGGAGCCGTCCCCCGGAAAGGTGTTCTTGGGGCGCAATTTTTCCGGCGGACGGGGCGGGCTGCATGAGCGGCAAAAGCGGCAGCACGCGATCGGCGGCGTCCTTCGGAAGAACGAGTTTTTCCATGCCGGGGCGGCTGAGGATTTCTTCCATGGCTTCAAGATACATGCGCTGCTTCGTGACGTCCTTGGCCTGCTCGTACTCCTTGAGGAGCGCGAGGAAGCGGTCGGCTTCGCCCTCGGCATTGCGGATACGGGTTTCCTTGTAGGCCTGCGCCTGATTCTCCACCTCGGCGGCGAGGCCGCGCGCCTTGGGGATGAGCTCGTTGCGGTAGGCTTCGGCTTCGTTGATGATGCGGCTCTTGTCCTCGCGGGCGCTGGCGACGTCCTTGAAGGCGTCGCTGACTTCCTTGGGCGGGTGGACGTCCTGAAGCTGGACGGCTATGACGCGCACGCCGACCTTGTAGCGGTCGAGGATTTCCTGCAGAAGCTGCGTGGCTTCCGTCTGGATCTGGAGCTTGCCGTCCGTCAGCGCGGAGTCGATGAGGCTGTTGCCGATGACTTCACGCATGGCGGCTTCCGCGGCGTTTTTGACCACGGCGGCCTGATCCGTCACGTTGAACAGATATTCCACCGGATTCTTGATCTGGTACTGGACGCTGAACTGCACGTTGACGATGTTCTCGTCGCCAGTGAGCATGGAAGCCTCTTCAGGCAGGGAACGGTTCGCACCCTGCTGGAAGGTGCGCCCCTGCCCTACGGAACGGAAGCCCACTTCCACACGCTGGACTTGCGTGACTTTGGGTTTGTAGACGGTTTCTATGGGAAAGGGCAGCGCGTAATGCGGGCCGGCCCCGACCGTGCGGTCGTATTTGCCGAAGCGCAGGACAACGCCCTCTTCATCGGGGTTGACGATATAGATGCCGGAAAGCAGCCATACGGCGACGAGCGCGACAAGGATCCACTTGGCCTTGCCGCCGGCGGGCGCGGAGAGGTGAGGCAGGCGCTTGAAGGCGTCGGAGAGCTTCTCATAGTCCGGCCCCCTGCCTCCGCTGCCGCTCCCGCTGCCGAAAGGCGGCTCTTCTTCGTTATTATTGCTGTTGTTATTGTTGTTACCCCAGTTCTGCCTCTGCCGTTTCTCTTGGAGCTTGTCCCAGTCCCAGTTCATCAAGATTCCTTCATATGGCCAGAAAAACTCCTCCGTACCGGGGCATGCGGGGCGCACCGGCACGGGCCGGGCATCGCATCCCCCTTCGGAGGGGGGGCAAATCCATCCGGGCGCAGGCGGGATTCCGTCCGTTCCGGGATTGCCTGCCAAATGGATTCAGAGTCTACAAAATATAGGTCATCCTGCACAGACGGTCAAGTTCATTTAGTTTTTTTCTTCCAAGAACGCGACTTTCGCCGTTCTAATGACTAAAGTGCGCGTATTGTCCCGTTGCCGCCCGTCAAGGCTTTTTCCTTCTCATTTGCGGGCGGGAGGGGTGTCTGCTATAAAAAAGGCTGCGGTTGTTCCAACCTTCAAACGCATCAAAACGTATACTACGGAAAACGGCCAATACGGTTCTTTATGCACCCAGCGCCTCTCTTTTCTGCCATAGCGTATGTTCTTCGCACGCCATACGACAAACAGCGGGCTATGCCCGGAGGAAAAAATGAACGCAGGCAACGTATTCCGCGCTTATGATATCCGCGGCGTCGTGGACAAGGACTTCAACGCCGAATGGGTGACCCATCTTGGGAAAGCCTGCGGCACCTATCTCGCAGGCAGGGGCATCAGCAGTGCGGTCATCGGCTATGACTGCCGCCATTCCTCGCCCGCGTACCACGACGCGCTTGTAGAGGGCCTCCTGTCCACCGGGATCGATGTGATCAGCATCGGCATGGTACCCACCCCCGCGCTCTATTTTGCGGTCAAGCACCTCAACCGGCAGGGCGGCATCATGATCACCGCCAGCCACAACCCGCCGGAATACAACGGGTTCAAGGTATGGGCCGGGCAGTCCACCATCCACGGCGAAGAAATCCAAAAGATCAAGGCCATCTTTGAGGAGGGCGCCTTCGCCGAAGGCACGGGGACGGCTTCCCGCATCGACATCATCCCCACGTACAAACAGGATATCCTCAGCCGCTTCAAGCTGGCCCGCCCGGTCAAAGTGGTGCTCGACGGCGGCAACGGCGCGGGCGGCGAAATCTGCGCGGACATCCTCACCAAGCTCGGCGCAACGGTCATCCCCATGTTCTGCGAGCCGGACGGCGATTTCCCCAACCATCACCCCGATCCAGTCGTAGAGGCCAACATGCAGGCGCTTATGGCCCGCGTGAAGGAAGAAAAGGCCGATCTCGGCATCGGGCTGGATGGCGACGCCGACCGCCTCGGCATCGTCGATCCCGACGGGCGGCTGCTTTTCGGCGACGAAGTCCTTTCCCTCTATGCCCGTGAACTGCTGTCCCGCAAGCCGGGCTCCACGGTCATCGCGGACGTGAAGTGCTCCAGCCGTCTGTTCAATGACATCAAGGCGCACGGCGGCAATCCCCTGATGTGGACTACCGGGCACTCCATCATCAAGGCCAAGATGCAGGAAGTCGGCGCCCCGCTCGCCGGCGAGATGTCCGGCCATATGTTCTTTGCCGACAACTGGTACGGCTTCGACGACGCCATCTATGGCTCGGCCCGGTTTGTGGCCCTCTTTTCGGCACAGGACAAGCCCATGACCGGGCTCCCCGGCTGGCCCGCGTCCTTCGCCACCCGCGAGATCAACATCCCCTGCCCGGACAACGCCAAATTCGCCGTCGTCGAGAAGGTCAAGGCCCATTTCCGCGCCCTTTACGACACCATTGAGCTGGACGGCGCGCGCGTGAATTTCCCCCACGGCTGGGGCCTTGTCCGCGCGTCCAACACCCAGCCCGTCCTCGTCACCCGTTTTGAAGCGGACAGCGCCGAAGCCCTCGCCGCCATCCGCGAAGAGATGGAGACCCCGCTGAAGAAGTGGATTGGGGAAGCTGAATAAGAATGGAATTGGGGAAGGGAGGGGGAAACTTTCTAAAGAAAGTTTCCCCCTCCCTTCCCCAAACCCCATCCCTCCCTCTTCAAAGACTTTTGACCTTATCGAATCCCTCTTGTCGGTTTCGCGTAAGAAAAAGGCTCTGTCATAGTATGCGGTTGTTTCATTCCACAATATGGTGAAAATACTGCCTTTTTCTCCAGTTTTCCCCTTGGAGAAACCTATGGCTAAGGTATTTTGCTGGTTATTCCTTTGAAACTTCAGGGGAAAAAAGCATCAACCATTTTCTATGACACAGCCAAGAAAAAAGGCGCTTCCTCATCTACCTGTTAAGAAAGGGGAAAAGAGGAATAGCGAACACGAGGAGGTTTCTCTGGGCAAGGCGGCCTTTACTAGGTTGCTGCTTCAATTAGATATAATCTATTGAAATTATTTAACTATTTATAAAATTATGAAAAAATATTTTTCCAATAATTTCAAATAATTACACATAAAATAACAACACAACCTAAAACGCAATCACGAATACGCCGTACACCTTCCCATGAATTTCTTACCTGCGCGAACCACGCATGTGCATAGCGGCTACACGCGCTGTCCCCCCAAAAAACATATCCCCTCATTGCTACTCGTCTTTCTTGAAAGGCTGTGTCATAAGAAATGGTTGATGTCTGATTTCCTGAAATTCCAAAGGAATAATTCATAACGCCCTGTTATAGTATGTGGTTGTTTCAACTCTACAGTGCGGTGGAAAATACAGCCTTTTTCCAGTGGCTGTGTCATAGGAAATGGTTGATACTTTTCTCTTTGAAGTTCCAAAAGGATAACCAACAAAATATGTTAGCCATGGATTCCGTCAATGGAAAAACCGGATAAAAAAGCCGTATTTTCAGCATGCTGTGGAGATGAAACAACCACATACTATGACAGAGCCTTTCCAGTTTTCCCCTTGGCGGGATCCACGGCTAAGGCATTTTTCTAGCTATCCATTTTGAATTAAAAGAAAAAGCATCAACCATTTTCTATAACACAGCCATTCATAAAATGCTCCACCGTGGAACCCACCAGCGGAAAATTGAAGAAAAAGCTTATATTTTCAGTATACTGTAAAAATAAAACAACTATATACTATGACTGCGCTTCTTGAAAAAAGGACTTCTCAGCCTACTTGTTGACCAAAATCCCCTATCCTGATTTTGCTCCTCGAAAACGGATAAGAGTGGCCTCTTGAGAAAGTTCCTTTTCATTTCCGAACGGCTGTGTCATAGAAACTAGTTGATGCTTTTTCCCTTGAAGTTCCAAAAGAATAACCGACAAAATGTCTTAGGCATGGATTCCGTCAATGGGAAAACAGGATAAAAACTGTATTTTCAGTGTACTGAGGAGATGAAACAAACACATGCTATGATGGAACTTTCCCAATCATGACCGCCCCTTCAAGGGGCGGTTTTCTTTCTATACAAAAAAACGGGGAAAAGGCTGGCCTTTTCCCCGTTTTCGGCATCTTGCTACCCTTTTTTATAGCCCATGCCGGGCTCTCCGGCCTTGACGAGACGCTTGCCGGAGATATGCTCTATCTTCAGGCGGAACACCCGGATCTTATCCACGGCGCGGTTGGCGTACCCTTCCGAACTGATGGTGGAATACTTGTCGCCGACGATCTGCGCACAACGGACTTTCTCCTCACGATCTTCGATCTCTTCAAGGTTCCCGGACACCATAACGCTCTTGTACTCGATGGAAAATTCTTCGGGCAACACATTCGTTTCCTGCACCGCCACAAAATGCGCCCTGGGATTCACGGCAAAGCAATCCAACTTGTAGCCGTCGCGCGCACAGTGGAACACGAGGCTCTTGCCGCCTTCCTCAACCGCATACGTCAAAGGTATGCCATAGGGCTCTCCGTCCGGGCCGACAGTGGACAGCACGCCGTATACCGAGGCTTTCAAATACTCCATCGCTTCTTCGGCGGATACTTGCCGATCCTTGCGCCGCATCGCTTTCATAAGCAACCTCCGTGTTTTTCTCCCCCTATCCTATTCCTCCCCGCCTGTCATTCCCCGCCTTTTTTAAAGGTTCCGTCATAGCCTATGGTTGTTCTATTTCCCTAGTATGTTGAAAATATGCCTTTTACCTCATTTTCCGTTGATGGGTTCTATGATTGGGGCATTTTATGAGTTATTCCTTTGGAATTTCAAGAAATCAGACACCAACCATTTTCTATGACACAGCCTTTGAAAATCCCCCTCCCTCAAACAGCAACCACCCGACGCGATCAGAAACGGCCTGAAAGCCCGAAACGCCCGGAACAAAAGTTCCGGGCGTTTCGGGCTTTCAGGCCGTACTGCCGGGGTCTGGGGGGCGACTCGCCCCCCAGCCGCCGGAGGCACTGCCTTTCTCTTATTACTTGGATTCGGTGAAGTCGGCGTCGATCACGTCGTCGTCGGCCTTCTTGCCGCCAGCCGCGCCAGCTCCGGGCTGGGCGCCCGCGGCGGCGTCAGCTCCGGGCTGCTGGCCCTGAGCCTGCGAGTAAAGCTGTTCGGCCAGCTTGTGCGAAGCCTGAGCCAGTTCTTCGGTCGCCTTCTTGATGGCTTCGACGTCTTCGCCTTCCATGAGCGTCTTGAGGGAGGCAATCTTGCCTTCAATGTCGCTCTTGAGGGCCGCGTCAAGCTTGTCGCCGAGATCCTTGATGGACTTTTCAGTACCGTAGATCAGACCGTCGGCCTGATTGCGGGCGCTGATGAGCTCCTGCTTCTTCTTGTCGTCGGCGGCGTGGGCTTCGGCTTCCTTCACCAGCTTTTCGATGTCGGCATCGGAGAGGCCGGACGAAGCGGTGATCTGGATGGACTGTTCCTTGCCCGTGCCGAGATCCTTGGCGGACACGTTCACGATGCCGTTGGCGTCGATGTTGAAGGCCACTTCAATCTGCGGCACACCGCGCGGTGCCGGCGGAATGCCGGTCAGGTCGAAACGGGCCAGCGTCATGTTGTCGGCGGCCATCGGACGTTCGCCCTGCAGCACGTGGATGGACACGGAGGGCTGGTTGTCCGCGGCGGTCGTAAAGGTCTGGCTCTTGCGGGTCGGGATGGTCGTATTGCGATCGATCAGCTTGGTGAACACGCCGCCCATGGTTTCGATGCCGAGGGAAAGCGGGGTCACGTCGAGAAGCAGTACGTCCTTCACGTCGCCGGCGAGGATGCCGCCCTGAATGGCGGCGCCCATGGCGACCACTTCATCGGGGTTCACGGAACGGTTGGGTTCCTTGCCGAAGAAGTCGGCCACGGTCTTCTGGACCAGAGGCATACGGGTCATGCCGCCCACGAGGAGCACTTCGTCAATGTCGGAAGGCTTCAGGTTGGCGTCGGCCAGAGCCTTGCGGCAGGGGTCCAGCGTCTTCTGCACGAGGTCGGCGACCAGTTGTTCCAGCTTGGCGCGGGACAGCTTGATCAGCATGTGCTTGGGGCCGGTCTGGTCGGCCGTGATGAACGGCAGGTTGATTTCGGATTCCATCGACGTGGACAGTTCCTTCTTGGCGGCTTCGGCGGCGTCTTTCAGACGCTGGAGGGCCATGCTGTCCTTGGCAAGGTCGATGCCCTGTTCTTTCTTAAATTCTTCCACCAGATAGTTGATGACGCGCTGGTCGAAGTCTTCGCCGCCGAGGAAGGTGTCGCCGTTGGTGGCGCGCACTTCAACCACGTTGTCGCCCACTTCGAGGATGGACACGTCGAACGTGCCGCCGCCGAGGTCGAACACGACGATCTTTTCGTTGGCCTTCTTGTCAAAACCGTAGGCAAGGGAGGCCGCGGTGGGTTCGTTGATGATGCGCTTGACGTCGAGGCCGGCGATCTGCCCGGCGTCCTTGGTGGCCTGACGCTGGGCGTCGTTAAAGTAGGCCGGGACGGTGATGACGGCTTCGGTCACGGGTTCGCCGAGATAGGCTTCCGCGTCGGCTTTCAGCTTGCTCAGGATGGTCGCGGAGACTTCCTGCGGGGTGTACTGGTGCCCGTCGATTTCGACCACGGCGGCACCATTGGCGCCGGCCACAATCTTATAGGGAGCGTGCTGCTTCCAATGTTCGACTTCGGGAGAATTGGCCATACGCCCCATCAGACGCTTGACCGCAAAAACGGTACGGCTGGAGTTCGTCACGGCCTGACGCTTGGCGGCGTCGCCGACCAGACGCTCCTTGTCGGTGAAGGCGACCACGGACGGGGTCGTACGGCCGCCGTTCGGGTTGGTGATGCATTTGGGGTCTTTGCCTTCCATAACATAGACACAACTGTTCGTCGTGCCAAGGTCGATTCCGATGATTTTGCCCATAATAGGTTCCTCCTCGAGGACTCACACCCTGTAAAGAGGTGATGATGTCATGTTTTATGCGAAAGAAATAAAGCATTCCTCGATGTCGTCCAGAGGGGGGAGCCTATTTTTTTTACACTCTCATGGCGGCTGGGTTGGGGTATAGGCATAACAATATGGAATATCAAAGAATTATGTTCCTGATGAGAAAGTGGGCCCCGCTGGGGCCTTTCGCCGGGAAACCAACCTGTTTTCCCTTGTCATCGCAATCCGGCTGGAATAAGGTTCTTATCTGATTCCCCATTTCCCTAGACACGGTTCCCGGAGCGTATCCAGCATGTCCACCCCCCTGCGATCCAAATGCCGCTTCCTGAGAATCCCGCTTTTTGCCGGATTCCTCCTCATAGCCGCCTCCCTCATCCTTGCCCCGGCCGCGGAAGCCCGGAGCGCCCGGAAAGCCGCCACAGCCCAAAGCGCCGCTTCCGGGCGGCTCCTCAATGTCCGCTCCGCCGTGCTCATGGATGCCCGCACGGGCAAAATACTCTATTCCCAAAACCCCGACGCGCGGATCCCCCCGGCCTCCCTCACGAAAGTCATGTCCATGATGGTGACGTTCGACGCCATCCGTTCCGGCAAGGTCAAGCTCTCCGACTCAATCCGCGTCAGCCGGCACGCCGCGCGTCAGGGGGGCTCCCGCATGGGCCTGCGCGCAGGGGAGCGCGTTTCCCTGAAACGCCTGCTTATGGGGATGGCCGTCTCTTCCGGAAACGACGCTTCGATGGCCGTCGCCGAGCGCGTGGGCGGTTCGGGCCGTGCCTTCGTCAAAATGATGAACAGGAAGGCCCGCCAGATCGGCATGTCCTCCAGCACGTTCAAAACGCCCAACGGCCTTCCCGCCGCCGGGCAGTACACCACAGCCAGGGATATGGCGCGGCTTGGGTACGTCTACCTTAAAAACAACCCTTCCGCGCTCCAATACCACCGCGTCCGCGTGCTCAAGCACCGGGGGGCGGTCACAAGGAACAAAAACCCGCTGCTTGGGGCCTGCCCCGGCGCCGACGGCCTCAAAACCGGCTGGGTCACGGCTTCCGGCTACAATATCATTTCCACCGTGCGGCGCGGCAATACCCGCCTCATCGCGGTCATCCTCGGCGCCGAATCCGCCGGGATACGCAGCCAAGAAGTCCGCAGGCTTGTGGAGGCCGGCTTCAAATCCCGCACCAAAGGCATCACCGTGGCCTCCGCCCTCACCAAATACAAGCCATCCAGCAAGGCCACAGCGTCGTCCGTCAAAAAGCAGAAGATCCGCCGCGACAAGGCCACCGCGCAGGCCTCCCGCAGGACGGGGCGGAGCTGAATAGCCGGGGAAAAGCTGCGCCGTAGAAAACGGCTGAGGCTTTGTTTCTTGAAATTCCAAAGGAATAACCAGTAAAATACCCCAAGCACGGAGCCCATCGGCAGAAAAGCCAGAGAAAAAGCCGATAGTTTCCCATGCTGTGGAGATAAAACAATCACATGCTATGACAGGGCCAAAGGAAAAGGCTGTATCCTGGAAAATGGCTGATGCTTTTTTCCTTGAAGTTCCAAAGGAATAACCGGCAAAATGCCTTGGCTATGGATTCCGCCAAGGGGAAAGCTGGAGAGAAAGGCTGCATTTTCACCGTGTTGTGGAGATGAAGCAACCACATACTGACAGAGCCAAGGAAAAAAGTTCTGGGGAAGGGGGGAATACCCCCTTTCTTTTTGGCCCGCCGCACGCACCGGAACGGGGCATTCGCCTTTTTGATGATTTTCTAAAAAATCTGTTTTGAATTTCATATAGTTGAAAATACGGCCCTCATTATAACAACAAACGCCTCCCGGAACGGGCGTCTTGACCATCCACAACCGCCGATGGTAATTTTTTCTTTTTGCCAACCTCTAGCCGAAAGGTTCTCCTCATGCTCACCACGGATCGCATGGCGCACCTTGCGAGACTTGCCCGCCTCGCCCCCGAAGAAGGCACGCTCGCCAAATTCGGAGAACAATGCGCCGACATCATTGCCTATATGGATATTCTCGCCGAAGTGGACACCAGCGCCGTCGAGCCGCTGTACAGCCCTGTGGAGCACTCCACGCCCTACCGTGCCGACGAGCCCATCCAGAAAAACATGCATACGGACGTTCTCGCCAACGCCCCGGAAACCGACGGGCAGTTCTTCGTCGTGCCCCGCATCGTCTAGGAGCGTCCCATGTCCGATCTGATCCAAGCCTCCCTTGCCGAAATCCGGGCGCGCCTCGCCGGGGGCGACGTCACCGCCGAAGCCGTGGCCAAAGCCTGCCTCGACCGCATCGCCGAGACGGAACCGTCCATCCATGCCCTGATCACCGTACGCGAACAGGCCCTTGAAGAGGCCCGCGCCCTCGACGCGCAGGGCCCGGACGCCTCCAAGCCCCTCTGGGGCGTGCCCGTCACGGTCAAGGACGCCATCGTCACCAAGGGCACGCGCACCACGGCCGGCTCCAAAATCCTCGGCGGCTTCAATCCGTTTTATGACGCCTTTGTGGTCGAACGCCTGAAGGAAGCCGGGGCGGTCATCGTCGGCAAGAACAACATGGACGAGTTCGCTATGGGCTCCTCCACGGAAAACTCCGCCTTCGGCCCGACCCGCAACCCCCGCGATCCCGAACGCGTCCCCGGCGGATCCAGCGGCGGCTCGGCCGCCAGCGTCGCCGCGAACCAGTGCTACGCCTCCCTCGGCACGGACACCGGCGGCTCCATCCGCCAGCCCGCAGCCCTGTGCGGCTGCGTGGGCCTCAAGCCCACCTACGGGCGCGTATCCCGCTACGGCGTCATCGCCTACGGTTCCTCGCTCGATCAGGTCGGCCCGCTGGCCCGCACCGTGGAAGACGCCGCCCTTGTGCTTTCCGTCATCGCCGGGCACGACAAACGCGATTCCACCTCTTCGCCGCGCCCCGTAGACAACTACGCCGACTTCTCCCGTGCCGACCTCAAAGGCGTGCGCCTCGGCGTGCCCCGCGAATTCATGGCCGAAGGGCTGGACGGCCCGGTCGCCAAGGCGTGCCAAGATGCCCTTGACCGTGCCCGTGACCTCGGCGCGGAACTCGTGGACGTATCCCTGCCCCACGCGACCCGCCACGCCATCGCCGCCTACTATATTGTAGCGATGGCCGAAGCCAGCTCGAACCTCTCCCGGTTCGACGGCGTGCGCTACGGCTACCGCGCCGCCGATCCCAAGAATCTCGACGACCTCTACTGCCGTTCCCGCAGTGAAGGCTTCGGGCAGGAAGTCCAGCGCCGCATCCTGCTCGGCACCTACGTCCTTTCCGCCGGGTACTACGACGCCTACTACAAGAAGGCCGCGCAGATCCGCCGCCTCATCCGCCAGGACTACCTGAACGCGCTCGGCTCCTGCGACGCCCTGTTCGGCCCGGTCTCTCCGGTCACGGCGTGGAAACTCGGCTCCATCATTGATGATCCGCTCAAGATGTACCTTATGGACATCTACACCGTGTCCCTGAACCTCGCCGGGCTCCCCGGCCTCTCGTTCCCCGTGGGCGAAGCGGACGGCCTCCCCGTCGGCATGCAGCTCATCGGCAGGGATTTCGACGAGGCGGGCATCCTCGGCATCGGCAACGTGTTGAGCAAGTAACGGGAACTTGGGGAAGGGGGAGGGAACTTTTCTGAAGAAAAGCTTCCCTCCCCCTTCCCCAAACCCCATCCCCCTCCTTCCAAAGACTTTTCCAAACGGGGCAAGCGGCGTTTCGGGCGGCGCGGCTCCTTTCTTTCAGGCGGCAGTTCCCCGGAGCGGCCTTTTCGTTCTTTCACTTTCAAAAGCGGAAACTCCTGACGCCCACAGGCCCGTCGCGCGGTTTTCGGATGAAGCGGCGCTTCGGCTGAAAAGCGCGCGGTGGCACCGAGGGGGCCGGGGGAAATCATTTCCACCGACAGGGGTCAAAGGGGCGGCAGCCCCTTGCCGCCGGAGGCATTGCTATGGCTATCGTAATGGGAACGGCGGGTCACATCGACCACGGTAAAACTTCGCTTGTGCGCAAGCTGACCGGGATCGACTGCGACCGCCTCGAAGAGGAAAAACGCCGGGGCATCACTATCGAGCTCGGCTTTGCGTTCTGCAATCTGCCCGGCGGAGGACGGCTCGGCATTGTGGACGTACCCGGCCACGAAAAATTCGTCAAGAATATGGTCGCGGGCGCGTCGGGCATCGACTTCGTGATGCTGGTCGTCGCCGCGGACGAAGGCGTCATGCCGCAGACGCGCGAGCACCTCGAAATCTGCTCCCTGCTTGGGATCAAGCACGGCCTCGTTGCCGTGACCAAAACCGACATGGTCGATCCCGAACTGCTCGAACTCGCCGTCGAGGACATTTCCGAATTCCTCAAAGGGACTTTCCTCGAAGGCGCGCCGCTGTTCCCGGTGTCGTCCCAGACCGGCGAAGGCGTGGACAAACTCCGTGACTATATCATCAAACAGGAAAAGGAACTCGCGCCCCGCCGCCGGACGGATCTGTTCCGCCTGCCCGTAGACCGGGTATTCACGTTGAAGGGCCACGGGA
Source organism: Bilophila sp. (assembly GCF_057864385.1). Classification (NCBI taxonomy): domain Bacteria; kingdom Pseudomonadati; phylum Thermodesulfobacteriota; class Desulfovibrionia; order Desulfovibrionales; family Desulfovibrionaceae; genus Bilophila; species Bilophila sp. The sequence goes on from NZ_DBMAFI010000019.1 coordinate 62,263, forward strand.
CTATCGTGACCGGAACCATGATTTCCGGCTCGATCAAAGTGGGCGACGCGCTGGAACTGCTCCCGAAAAAACTCGCTACCCGCGCCCGCAGCCTGCAAAGCCACGGGGAATCCGTGGAGGTGGCGGAATCCGGCCACCGTACCGCCGTCAACCTGCAAGGGCTGGATGTGGCGGATGTGGAGCGCGGCGACGTGCTGGCCCTTCCGGGGACACTGTTCCCTTCCGATCGCTGGCTGGTGCGGCTGACCTGCCTTGGCTCCTCGCCCCGCGCCCTGCGCCACCGCGCCGAAATCCATTTCCACCACGAAGCCCGCGAAGTCGCCGCCCGGCTCTATTTCCTCGACCGCGACAAGCTCGGCCCCGGCGAAACCACGCTGTGCGAAGTCCGGCTTGACGAGCCGCTGGTGGGCGTATTCGGCGACCACTGCGTCGTGCGGGCCTTCTCGCCGCTGCGTACCGTAGCGGGCGGCGTCGTGCTCGACCCAATCAGCACCGGATTGCGCCGCCGGGATGCCACCCCCGATCGCGTCGCCTCCCTGCTCGGCCTTGAGGCCGCTTCCGATGAGGATCGCGTCCGTATGCAGATCGAGCTTGCCGGGAACCGCGGCGCGAACATCGCGCAGCTTTCCGTACTGACCAACCTCGACTCCAAGCGGCTCGACAAAGTATTGCAGGCGCTTTCCGGCAAAGGGAAAATCTTCTGCTTCGACCGTGAGGAAAAGGGCTACGTCTCTGCCGGAGCTTCCGCCGAACTCGCCAAGCGTTGCCTTGCCGTAGCCGAAGCCTTCCATAAAAAGGAACCGCTCAAGCAGGGCATGGCGCGCGGCGCGCTCCTCTCCGGCGGTACGGGCCGCGAAGCGTGGAGCAAGGGCATCCCGCCGAAGCTGGCTTTCTTCGTCGTGGAGCGCCTGCTGCGTTCGGGCGAGCTGGTTTCCGAGGGCGACGTCATCCGCATGGCCTCGCACACCGTCTCCCTCAAGTCGGATCAGGCCGGGCTGCGCGACGCGCTGTTCAAGGCGCATGTGGACGGCGGGTTCACGCCGCCGAACCTCAAGGATGTCCTTGAGGCTCTCAACGTAGACGCCAAGGCCGCAGCCCCAGTGCTCAAGCTGCTCTGCGAGGACGGCAGCCTCGTGAAGGTCAAGGACGGCCTGTATTTCCACGGCCCCGTCATTCAGGAGCTCAAGGCCCGGATGCAGGCGTGGTTCACCTCCCATGACGATCTCGATCCCGCCGGGTTCAAGGAGCTTTCCGGCGGCCTTTCCCGCAAGTATGTCATCCCGCTTCTCGAATATTTCGACCGTGAGCGCGTCACCATCAGGGTGGGCGACAAGCGGCAGTTCAGAGGGCGGGGGTAGGGAAAGTTAGGGAAGATTGGGGAGGGGAGAGGGAACCTTTCTGGAGAAAGGCTTCCCTCTCCCCTCCCCAAACCCCACCCCTCTCCCTCCCAAGACTTTTATAAGGGTCGATGGCGGGACGGGTGGGCTCAAAGCTGGCCCTTGGCGTCCGTCCCCCGGAAACGCGGAGAGCCATTTTCCTGAAGACTCTGTCATAGTATGTGGTTGCTTCATCTCCACAACACGATGAAAATGCAGCCTTTCTCTCCAGCTTTCCCCTTGGCGGAATCCATAGCCAAGGCATTTTGCCTGTTATTCCTTTGGAACTTCAAGGAAAAAAGCATCAACCATTTTCTAGGATACAGCCTTTCTGGAAAGCCGAAGGTGAGTAATGCGGAGCCTGTCCTCTGGAAAAGTGGAAGGCCAAAAAGAATGGAAACCGCTCCCCATAATAAAAACCGCCTGTTGGTTCAGGCGGTTTTTTGTTTGATTCACGGCAACGGGCGGCGCTTTTCCTATCGGCAATCAACCTGCGACCAGACGGTTACGACGGTCGGGCAGGCCAGCAGATTCTTGGTGCGTTCCTTATAGGCCAGCATGTGCGGGGTCTTGCCGTGGGCGTCGAGGGCTTCCGGGCTTTCCCAGATCTCATAGAAAAGGAACGTGCCGTCTTCGGAGCGGTTCTTGTGGAAATCGTACCGGATACAACCCTTTTCAGCCCGCACGTTCGGAATGTTCTTTACTACTTCCGCTTCAAGCTGCGCTTCCATGCCTTTCTTCGCCGTCAACTTGGCGGTCACAAAACATACGTCCATACGATACTCCTTTTTATTAAGATGTCCTTCGTCTGAAAAGCACCTCTTCCGTAATCCGAAAAACGCTGGGAAACGTCCGCTCTTAAAAAGGCTGTGTTATAGAAAATGGTTGATGCTTTTTTCCTTGAAGTTCCAAAGAGATAACCGGCAAAATGCCTTGGCTATGGATTCCGCCAAGGGAAAAACCGGAAAAAAGGCTGTATTTTCCACCGTACTGTGGAGATGAAACAATTATATAACAGAGCCAAATATTTTACTCATGGAGGCCGTCAACAGACTCTAAATAGAGTCTTTTCACCATATCATGCAACTCTATCGAAGCATTCGCCTTTTCGATGATTTTCTAAAGGCTCTGTCATAGTATATGGTTGTTTTATCTCCACAGTATGGTGAAAATACAGAATTTTTCTCAAATTTTTAGTTGATGGGTTCCATAATTGTGGCATTTTATTGGCTATTCCCTTGGAATTTCAAGAAATAAAACATCAACCGTTTCCTATGACACAGCCTTTCTAAAAAATTCATTTTGAATTTGATATAGTTGAAATACGGTTTCCATTGCAAAAGTGAATGTTTCAATATATCAATCCTGTTTTCTGACAGAACTAAACAACAGCCTCAAAATCATTCAAGACTTCATTTTCCCCCAAAAAAAGCTCTGTTATAGTATGTGGTTGTTTCATCTCCACAGTACGGTGGAAAATACAGCCTTTTTTCCAGTTTTCTCCCTGGCGGGATCCACGGCTAAGGCATTTTTCCAGTTATCCCTTTGGAACTTCAAGGAAAAAAACAGCAACCGTTTTATAACACAGCCAAGAAAAAATCTACCG
>NZ_DBMAFI010000020.1:0-64912 GCF_057864385.1 Bilophila sp.
AAAGCACATGTCTGTTTAATAGCCCATGTCCCTAACCCCTGATTACGATAATTATCTTTAAAAATTGCAATCCTAAAATTTGCATGTTTATGATAGAAATCAATTTCATTTATTACAGTTTCACCTATAATACTATTATCTTGGGATATTATAAAAAATAAATATTTATCATTAGATTCTATATAGATTTTAACAAAACTACATATTTCATTTTTTGTAAATTTATCTTTACATCCTGTGAGGCGTATTAATTCTTTATCCAATGGAGTATAATTGATATAATATTTTTCAATATCATCAATTTCAGCCATTCTTAATATATAACCATTCATTTCACTTATATAATTATCCACCATTATAGAGCCTCAAAAATATATTTTATTTGACTTCAAGCCCCCGGCCCAGGTCCGGGGGCTAAACAACACTATATCTATAGTCGTTTAGTTCACGACACCTTCGCGCAATTCGTCCAGATAATCAGCCCATCTCTGAAGTAATTCTCGGCGTTTATCCAGATATGACGCATGGTTGTACGCATCACGAACGGTATTTTGTTCCTTGTGGGCAAGCTGGGCCTCAATGATGTCGCCGTCAAAGCCCCATTCCAATTTCTTTTCATTCAGGATGGTGGAGAACATGGCGCGGAAACCGTGAATGGTCATTTCTTCCTTGCTGAAGCCCATTCGGCGGATACCGTTCAACAGCGCCATGTCGGAAATGCACTGTGAAGCTGAATGACGTCCGGGAAAGCACTGTTCGCCGGTGCCGGTAAGCAGGTACAGTTCCCGGAAAAGTCTGACCGCCTGAGTGGGCAAGGGCACGGCATGGGCAATGCGCATCTTCATCCCGCCGCCGTCTTTGGCATTTTCCCTTCTGGCGGCTGACACAACCCAGAGCGCCTTGTCCAGATCAATCTCTGACCACCTGCCGCCGCGAAGTTCAGCGCTCCGCAAGGCCAGATAGGGCAATATCTTGAGCGCATAACCGACAACGGCTCCGCCCTGATATTCGTCTATGCAACGCAGGAGGTGACCAACAGCGGTGGGATCGGTGATGGTGGCGTAGTGCTTTGTCTGGATTGGCTTGAGGACTTCCTTGAGGCCGTCAGCCGGATTGAAAACGATATAGCCGCAAGTGCGGGCAAAGCGGCAGATCTGTCCGGCGGTTTCGGCCAGCTTGTGCGCTGTGACCGAATATCCTGCGGCCTCAACCGGCCTGATTGCGTTCAGAATATCGACCGGAACCAGTTTGCTGATGGGCTTATCGCCAATCCGTTCATTGAGCAGGGAAATGAGCCACTGTTTTTTCTTAATATTGGCTGCCGCGTAGGAATCCTGCCTGGTGGCGAACCATTCCTAGGCGACAACGCCTGTTCACGCGCCGCCACTTCGGCTTCCTCTTTGGCTGCCTTTTTCTGAGCGCCGGGGTCAATGTCGTTGGTAAGCAGTTCCTTGGCCCTGTCGCGCTTGCGGCGCGTGTCTTTCAGAGATACGGCGGGATATGCGCCAAAACTGAGCGTTTTTCTTTTTCCGGCATAGCGGTAATCCATGCGCCATAATTTTCCGCCGAAAGCGGAGAGGTAGAGATACAAGTCTTCAGAGTCGGCCAGTTTTGCCGGAGTACCGTCGGACTTCAAATTCCTGAGCATGGTGTCAGTCAGGCATGACTAAAATACTTTGTTGGCAACGGGTTGCAGGGTGACGGTATTTTTCGGGTCTTGTTTCCTCCATGTCGGCTCATACCGCTGCAAATACCATCATTTTTGTTGGTTCTCCCCGTTTTTCACGACACCTCGCTGGACATACCATTGCCAAAAAAGCGAAGTCCCGCAAGGCGTTTTGCACCTTACGGGACTTGATTGGATTCTTACTTGGTGCCGAAGGGGAGATTTGAACTCCCACGGGGGAACCCCCACTAGACCCTGAACCTAGCGTGTCTACCAATTCCACCACTTCGGCATGGAAGGAAGATATACCCAAAACATTCAGGGCTGGCAAGCGAAAAAACGCCCTTTCGGAAGAAATTTCAGCAAAGGGCATCCTCCCCTCAGTTCCCTGCCTGATTTTCGTTCGGCGCCATCCCGCAACTGGGGATATTCCCCTCTGAATCATGGTAAAGTACGGGATGGGAGGGCTGCCCGCCGTAGGAATACAATTCCCACGATTACAGCGGCTACGCAAGGATCTTCTTGAAAAGGATATTGTTTTCAAGATGGTAGTGCTGCAAGGTATCTTCCTCGATTTCAGCAAGTTTCTTGTACAGTTCACGGAAGGTGTCGCACCCGTCGCAGGGGACGCTGTAGTCGTTTGTGGCATGGCGGAGCTTTTTGAGCAGAGTCCCCGCGGCTTCGTGCTCCTCTTCCAGAATATGCACCAGCGCTTGGCAATGTTCCTTCGCCTCACTGTTGGCGATGGCCGGGAAAAGTTCCGTCTCTTCGCGGATCAGGTGCGGTTCCATCTCATGCGACAACTGGCCAAACAGCTTGTACACGTCGTACAGCTCGGGATGGCGCTTTCCGTGGGCCTTGAGCACTTTCACAATCAGTTCATGCGCTTCCGGAAGCGCTCCCCACAGATAGCTGTGGTGCTTCGTCAGGATAAACTCCACGAGCCGTTCTGCGCTCATTTCAGAGAAAGGCTCAGCAGGCTTTTCCGTACGGGCGGCAAGTTCATCCAGCGCCTTATAAATGTTGCTGTCGACAAGACGCTGTTCCTTGATGACTTCGCCGAGCAGACGCCCGCCGCCGCAACAGTAGTCGATGCCAGCAGCACGAAATATGGCTGAAGATAGAGGGAAATTCACCACGATGTTGCCGACGGAGTGTTCGTGCCATTTATTCTGCATAATAAGCCTCCAATGCTTTGGTATGGGAGAACCGTAGCATGAGGCACGGGAAAAACCTTTGAGTATAACTGGCTATAATCCAAACAATACTGCCGATCCGGGCCCGCGGCTCCATCTTGTAAGCCCCTTGAGGCCTGCGCAGCCCGCCCACAGGAGGAGCCGCCGCCTCGTCACGGATGCCCGGATGCACCGTTTCGGCGGAGCCTGCCCGCAGGGGTAGCCCCGGAAACAACACAAAAAAGGGCGGCCGAAGCCGCCCTTTTCGTGAATTCTTACGCCTTGGCTTGCTTGATTACCGATGTGAGGCTGCTGACGAGGCCGGAAATGTTCGCCAGATCCGCGGGCAGGATCATGGTGTTGCCCTCCTTGGCGAGCTTGCCGAACTGTTCCAGATAGTTTTCCGCAACGCGCAGGTTCGCAGCCTGCGTGCCGCCCGGCCTTTCCATCTGCTCGGCAACGGTGGCAAGGCCGTCGGCGGTGGCCTGCGCAACCGCCCGGATCAGCACCGCGTCGCCCTCGGCCTGATTCTTCATCGCCTGCAGCTTGCCCTCGGATTCGGCGATGGCGGCGGCCTTCGCGCCTTCCGCCATATTGATCCGCGCCTGCATCTCGCCCTCGGACTGCGCGATGAGTGCGCGCTTTTCACGTTCGGCGCGCATCTGCTTTTCCATCGCCTCCATAACCCCGGAAGGCGGCGTGATGTCGCGGATCTCATACCGCAGCACCTTGATGCCCCACGGCGCGGTGGCGGCGTCCAGCGCGGAGATGACCTCCTGATTGATGGTGCTGCGCTCCTCAAAAGTCCTGTCCAGTTCCAGCTTGCCGATGGCGCAACGCAAGGCCGTCTGGGCAAGCTGCACGGAACCGAACATATAATCGCTGATGCCGTAGGCGGACTTTTCAGGGTTCACGACTTGGAGGTAAAGCACGCCGTCGATTTCTACGCTCACGTTGTCTCTCGTGATGCAGGTCTGCTTGGGCACGTCCAAAACGTCTTCTTTCAGGGAGCGGCGGTAGGCCACGGCGTCAATGAAAGGGATAAGGATATGGAAACCCGCAAACAGGACGGCATGAAACTTGCCGAGCCGCTCGATCACCACCGCCTGCTGGTTCGGCACGATAAGCACCGTCTTAAACAGGATGAAGACGACCAGCAAAGCCAAAAAAACGAAAACCGCCAACGAGGGATCGATGAAATCAAGCATGCCATACTCTCCATGTTTGAAGGCTACACAGGCTTCCGGGTGTTTTCCCCTCCGGAAACCACTTCAAGCGTCAACTCGTCATCAGGGATATGCCCCAAGATACGCACCTGCGCCCCCTCCGGCTGCGCTTCCGGGGACACCGCGCGCCAAAAACTGCCGCCCACCGAAATCTCCCCTACCCCATTTACCGGGATAGGCCGGGTTACCGTACCCATTTTCCCGACGTGCAGATTCGGCAGCCCTGCGGACGCGGCGTCCGATGAAACCTGCGTCTTCCCGCGGAAGCTGCGGACAAACAGCCGCCGCAGCGAAAGGAGGAATACAATGGACGAGGCCCCGAAGACGATCACTTCAATGGTCAGATCATCCACGAACAATGCCGTCACCCCCGCCGCCCATGCGCCAAAGCCGAAAAAGAACAGTACGAATGCGGGAGACACCAGCTCCACGGCCAGCAAAACGATCCCCAGAATAAACCACATGGTGGCGACAGACACGACGGCCTCCTCCTTCTTTGAGTACTTTCCGCAACAAAACGCCCGATGCGGCCCCGCAAACGCTACGCATCCCCCAGCGGCAGCCGCGTGCCGACGCCATAGCCTGTTATGGTCGCCACGGCTACAAGATCCCCTTCGGCATCGGTTACCCGAACCTCATATATGGAAAGCGGCTTTCCTGAACGGAGCGCACGCGCTTCCCCCCGTAAAGGCCCCTCGCGGCTTGAGCGCATAAACGAAATGGAGGTCTGGGCATTCGTGCAGTACAGGCCGTCCGCATTGGAAAGCGCCGCAAACGCCACGTCCGCCAGAACAAAAATGGCCCCGTCATGCACCGTTCCCATGCCGTTGAGCTGGCATCCGTGCGTCGGCATCCCGACGAGGCTGTATCCCCTTCCCACTTCCAGCACCTCAATGCCCAGCGAAGATGAAACGGGATCATGCCGTCGAAAGTGCGCGCGAATCTCTTCCAGCGTCAACATCCTGCCTCCCTGCAACAACTTATCAGCCAGCCCCGGACGGCTGGCCCCAGCAATAGGCCAATTTTCCATACTCGCGCCAACCCTGTCAACAGCCCGCCCGTTTTCCTTCCGATATCGGAACGTTACCGATAAGACGAAACGATCCCGTCCGCCCGGCCTCGCGCAGGGCAAGGCGACGTCGGCCTTGGCGAACGCTTCACTCCCCGCCCACCGTCCCATGCTCGCCAACCAGTCCGCTGAAAACCACAACGTGAAGCGGAAGGGGCCCGCCCTTCCTGAAACACACCTCAATGCAGCGCGAGGCATCACTTCCCGGCATTTTGACCGTGGACGGATGAGCCTATAAAAAGGCTCTGTTAGAGCATGTGGTTGTTTCATCTCCACAGTGAGGTGAAAAATACGGCCTTTTTTCCGGTTTTCCCCTTGGCGGGATCCACGGCCAAGGCATTTTCCGGTTATCCCTTTGGAGCTTCAAGAAAAAAGCATCAACCATTTTCCATAACAGAGCCTATAAAAAAGGCGCCCTCCCAATCAGAAGGGCGCCCTTATCGCTTACTTCTTCGGCATAGGGGGCCGGATGGTCATCACAGGGCATGGCGCGGCCCGAACCACTTCATGCGCAACGGATCCGAACAGCAGGCGATCAAACCCCGCCCGTCCGTGCGTGCCCATAATAATGAGGTCGATCCCCTTTTCTTCAGCCAGCTTGACCAGCTCTTCGGAAGGCCGGCCCACGAGAATGACGCCCGTGGCGCCCATCCCGGCGAACTGTCCCGTCAAGAGAGCGTTCATGGACTTCTGGATGGCTTCGTTGGGATTATTCACTTCATTCGGCTGGTTGTTGGCGGAAAGATACACATCCTCATACGGCGTGTGGGACGGGATGACATAAGCGACCAAAATGGAGGCCCCGGCCATGGACGCCATCATCTTTGCGTATTCGACGGAAGGGGTGATTGTATCTTCCAAGTCCACCGCGCAGAGAATCTTCTTCATTTCCATAGATGATGCCTCCGTAATGAAGTGATAGGAAACGCCTTTCCTCTGTCTTCACAATAGCCCGGAACTCGCTAAAGTCAAGGATGCGAGCCCTCGGCGGGGCGCCTTCCCACATTCCGGCGGCCTGTCCGAAACCTCTCTTCCACGCGCCTCCTCCGCCCGCCCCTCCGTACCCTCTTTGACGCGGAGCCTTTCTCTGTTAAGCTTGGACACGGAGGCAGCACTATGGAAACGCTTTTTGCCATTCTGACGGTCATCGTATATATCCTGTTCGCCCTTGTGGGCTTTGTGGCCCTCACCATCTGCGTCTTTCTCTGGATGGTGTCCACACGGACAAGGCAAGATTCAAAAATATTTCAGGAACGCTTTGACGGCTGGCGCAAGGCTCACAGATAGATCCGCCCCTAAAGCCGGGGTTCCGGGGCTTTCGCTTTATCCGCCCCCTGCGGGGCGCTCTCGGTGCCCGGACGCCCTCTTTCTGCCCCCCTCCCCCGCCTCCCCTCCGGCGGCCATCCCTTTGCCCGCGCAGCGTTTTCCCTTTAGGTTAACCCCTAACAAACCGTATAGGGCCCTCCCTGCCCGTGCCTTCCCTCCCACATGGCTAGGGCGTGGCGTCAACCAGATATAATATATTGAAATTATTAAACTATATTTTAAGCTATAAATATTATTTAAATAATTTCAAATAGCTATACACAAAACAACGACATAGCCTAGAGAAACTATTATGACCAGCGTGGGGCTGAGCTAAAGGGGCTGCCTCCATGTGTGTGGGGAAAAGGCACTTACTCACCACGGCACGGGCGGCGGGGCGCTCGGCGGCCCCCATGGGCGTGGGGAAGGCACGGCATGTCGAACCCGCCGAAAGACAGCGACAGGGGTTTCTCCATGTATATGGGGAAGGCACCAATTCCCAGATGCTGACGACGCTGGCCCGTGAGGTTTCTCCATGTATATAGGGAAGGCACCCGTGGACGGCGGCGGAACGGTTTCCTTGGATCGTTTTCCCCATTTATATGGGAAGGCTCCGGATTGCCGGAGGCTGCGGCCTTCATTTCGGCGGTTTCCCATGTGTATGGGGAAGACTCTTTTTTACAAGGCGCTGCCATAGTATGTGGTTGCTTCATCTTCACAGCGCGGTGAAAATGCAGCCTTTTTCTCCAGTTTTCCCATTGGCGGAATCCACGGCTAACGCATTTTGCCGGTTAATCCTCTGGAGCTTCAAAGAAAAAAACATCAGCCATTTTCTATGGCACAGCCAGAGGAAAAACAGCGTTCCTTTCAGGCCTGCTCCTCCCCGTCAGAGGGCGATGCCCCGGCCTCCTTGCCGAAAGCTTTGGCGGAATCCGTCAGGCGTCGCAGCAAGACCTGAAGAGTCCGCTTCTCTTCATCGGAAAACAAGCTGGTGACGGCGGAATCCCACTCCGAAATCAGCCGCATGAGCTGCGGATAAATATCAAGGGCCCGCTGCGTCGGATACACCGTAGTCGTACGTTTATCCTGCGGGTTGGTTTCCCGCCGGATAAAGCCCGCCTGTTCCAATTGCGCCAGCCCTCGCGTCACGTTGCTCTTGTTGATGCCGATCCGCTCCGGCAGCTTGTCCTGCGTAATGCCCGGCTCCTTGCACAGCACGGCAATAAAAAGATACTGGCTCGTGTTGATGCCATACGGGGCAAGCGCTTTGCTGAGGTACATATAATAGTACCGATTGGCCAAGGTGATCCACTTGCAAGTCAGTTCCAACATTCCCTCCCTGTTGATTCCCTATGCCTCCGGAAGCACGGGCTGTAAAAGGGCCTCCAACGCCCTGAGCGGGAAGCGGAAAAAAATTCGCCCCCCGCTTGACAGCATGAAAGAAAACACATAGTCGTTGCGGACGCAACGATTTTTATAGAGGAGAAACCTGCGATGCCGAATCGCCGCATCCGACGCAACAGGACGGAAAACGCACCCAAACGGGGAACGAGGGAAACGCTGAGGGAGATATGCAACCGTAACTTCAATGTGGTAACCCTCATCAATCTGCTGGTCATGACGGCCTATTACCTGATATTCGTCACCAGCACCACGTATGCACGGCAAGCCTATGCCGTGAGCCTCAGCACAGCGGGCTTCACCGCGGGCATCATGGTCATAGGTTGCCTAGTCGGTCGTTTCGTCACCGGAAACCTTCTGTCGTTTTTCGGCTGCCGGAGCATCCTGTGCGCCGGGCTGCTGCTGTACACGGCCAGCATAGCAAGCTTCTTTCTGGCGGATTCCCTGCCGCTGCTGTTCATCCAGAGGCTTCTGGCCGGCATCGGCGTCGGGGTTATCGGCACGGCTACCGGAACCATCGTGGCCTATGTGGTCCCACAGCAGCATCATGGTTTCGGCATCAGCTTGTTCAGCATGAGCACGGCGTTGGCTCTGGCTTTGGGGCCGTTCCTCGGCATTACCCTGAGCGGCCATATGGAGTATGCGACCTTGATGCAAATCAACGTCGGCATCGCGCTGGGCTGTCTCGCCATCTTTTTCGGACTGGGAACCCTCCCGGCGATGCAGCGCCGCCATCGCCCGCTCTTGAGCCTCAACAGCTATATCGATCCTCGTGTGGTGCGTTTTTCCCTTGTAGCACTGATAACGTGCTTGGGTTACGGATGCGTGCAGGCCTTCATGACTTCGTTCGCTGCCGAAAGGGGCCTTTCCGGCCCCGCAAGCCTGTTCTTCCTGCTGTACGCCTTGGCAGCGCTGGCCACCCGCCCCATAACCGGACGGCTGTACGACACCCACGGCGAAAACGTCATCTTCTTCCCTATCTTTCTCTTGACGGCCCTGTCCCTCGTTCTGCTGGCCCATGCGGAATACGGCTGGATGCTGCTCCTTTCCGGCTTCACCCTCGGCGTGGGTTTCGGCAACTTCCAGTCTGTGGGGCAAGCCGTATCGCTCTCCCTGGTTTCCCGCTCGCGCTTCGCTCAGGCCACCACAACATTCTTCATCTTCTTTGACTTCGGCATAGGGCTCGGCCCCTATCTCTTTGGTTTCCTTGTGCCGATCATCGGCTACAGCGGCATGTACCTCACCCTTTCCGGCACAGTGATCTGTGCGCTGGCCATCTACTACATCCTGCACGGGAAACATGCGGCCGGGATAAAGTAGAAGGCCGTGTTATAGAAAATGGTTGATGCTTTTTCCCTTGAAGCTCCTAAGGGATAACCGGAAAAATACCTTGGCCGTGGATCCCGACAAGGGGAAAACTGGAAAAAGGCCGTATTTTTCACCGCACTGTGGAGATGAAACAACCACATACTATAGAAAAGATCCCTACAAAAACACAGCACAAATAACAACCACCCGCACAGCGGGTGGTTTAGTGTTTCGGCCGCTTCATGCCACAACAGATGAAAGCCCATAACAAAAAGTCTCAAGCCAACAGGCTTGAGACTTTTGTGTCTGTAGAAGACGAAATCTGGTGGAGATGAGGGGGATTGAACCCCTGGCCTCAGCGATGCGAACGCTGCGCTCTCCCAGCTGAGCTACATCCCCAAAGGTTGCCGCAGCAACGGAGTCCTCTATACGGGATCACCTTCACGCTGTCAAGCAAAACGGCCCACGCATCCAAACTTTTCCTTTGGCGGAAAACGAAGGGGCATTCCCAAGCGCCGCCTTCACCGTATGCCTTCCATCCGGCGGGCATTTCCAAAGGCTGTGCCATAGAAATGGTTGATGTTTTCTTTCTTGAAACTCCAAGGGAACAGCCCATAACGTGCCGCAATTATGGAGCCATCAACTAAAAACTAGAGGAAAGCCTGTATTTTTCACCATATTATAAAAATAAAACAATCACATCCCATGACAGAGCCTTTCCCAAAGGACTCGGCTGGCGGATCGCTCCGAAAGCCCCTTCCCGGCTACATCCCGATGGCGCCGCTATCCGCGCAATTCGCGCTGCATATCCCGCGTCTCGGCGCGGCGCTTCAGTTCCATGCGGTGATCGTGCAGCTTGCGGCCCCGCCCAAGAGCCAGCTCCACCTTGATCTTCCCGTGTTTGAGATACAGCTTCGCCGGAACGATGGTCAGGCCCTTCTGCTCCACTTTCGCGGCAAACGATGCGATTTCCTGTGCGTGCATCAGCAGCTTGCGGGGCCTGTCCGCGTTTTGCTCCACGTACCCGGCATTCGTATACGGGGCAATGTGCAGGCCGATCAGCCACGCTTCACCGCGCTTAAACTCCACATAGCTGTCCGTGAAATTCACCTGCCCGGCGCGAAGGCTTTTCACCTCAGGCCCGGTCAGGGAAATGCCCGCTTCGATGGTTTCCAGATATTCATAAATATGACGGGCCTTACGGTTGTCCCCAATGAGGGAACCGCCCGATTTCTTGGCGCTCATAGCTTACCTCCTTGCGGACAGCAGCGCGTAAATGCTCTTGACCGTCCATCCGGTCGTCCGGGTCTGCACCCGGCGCGCGACATCCCGTGGCGAACCGCCCAGTTCCCGCTCCTCGGCAATGAGGCGCAACACCTCTTCCCTGTCCGTCACGCCTCCGGCTTCCGCAGGCCCGACCACCACCGTGATCTCGCCAAGCAGCTCAACCCCAGCCGGGACGCCGTCCTCCAGCCGCCCAAGGATATATTCCTCATGCGTTTTGGTCAGTTCGCGGGCAATGCAAAGTTCCCGCGGGCCGAGCACGGCATGGGCCGCAGAAAGGGTTTCGCCCAGTCGATCCTTACGTTCAAAGAAGATAAGCGTCAATGCCAGATTGGCAAAGGGCGCCAGCGTCTTTTCCTGATCCGAGCGGCTGCGGGGAAGGAACCCCAAAAACGCGAACGGCTGCGGCGCAATGCCGCTCCCGGCGAGCGCCGTCACGGGCGCACTCGGCCCCGGAACCACCGATACGGGAATCCCCGCCGCGCGGCAGGCACGAACCAGCCGGTAACCGGGATCGGCCACCAGCGGCAGCCCGGCGTCGGAAATGAGCGCAAGCGTCCGGCCTTCGTCCAGCAGGCCCAGCACTTCGTCCAGCTTGCTCTCTTCGTTATGGTCATGAAAGCTCATGAACCGCTTGGCTTTCACCCCGCAGCGCTGGCACAGCAGCCCCGCCCGGCGGGTGTCCTCCGCAAGAACCGTATCCGCGCCTTCCAAGACTTCCCGCGCGCGGGGAGAAAGATCACCAGGGTTGCCAAGCGGCGTCGCCACTACCCATAATTTCGGAGATGTCAAAGACATGGCGGTAATAATCCAGTTCAAAGGTTCCGCCCGCGTCACGGACGCAGACAAGATCGAATCGGCAGGGGACATCCCATTCCCCGCTTGCGGACAAATAGGCTTGGGCGGCTTTGACCACGCTGCGGCATTTGGCGGGCGTCATGCTCGCTTCGGGCGAAACAAGCCCCCCTTTGCCGCGCAGACGGACTTCGACGAAAACCAGCTCGTCCCCGTCGCCGCAGACAATATCCAGTTCATACGAACCGCTGCGCCAATTGCGGGCGAGTATCCGCATCCCGGCCTTTTCCAGCCAATCCGCGGCGGCATCCTCCCCGGCGCGCCCCTTTTCCTGCCGCAAGGTCACAAAAGCGAACCCTGCCGCGCCGTCTGCTGTTCGGGCAAAACGCCCCGGAACGTCTTCCGGTGCATGGGGCACGGCCCAAGCTCACGCAGGGCGGCAAAATGCTCTTTAGAGCCGTAACCCTTGTGCTTGGCGAAACCATAGCCGGGATAGCGGCTGTCGAGCTTGTCCATGAGCATATCCCGGAAGGTCTTGGCGATGATGGACGCCGCCGAAATGACCGGAACCAGCGCATCGCCGTCCACAATGGATTTCTGGCGCGGGGATGACGGCCAGTACGCCGCGCGCTGCCGGAACAGCGGTTCGGGGATCGTCTGGTTGCCGTCGATGAGCAAACCTTTGGGCCGGACTTTCAACACGCTGGCGGCGTGGCACATGGCCTTGAGCGTCGCCTGCAAAATATTGATGCGATCGATTTCGGGAGGCCAGACGACGCCAAGCCCCCAAGCCAGCGCCACGGCCCCGATCTCGGCGGCCAGACCGTCCCGGCGGGTGGGCGACAATACCTTGGAATCCGCAAGGCCGGGAATAACCGCGCCTTCGGGCAAAACCACCGCCGCCGCCACCACGGGCCCGGCAAGGCAGCCCCTCCCGGCCTCGTCGATCCCGGCAACCGCCGAAAGGGGGATGCCGGGGAACCAGTCGCCCGATTTTGCAGAAGGGCACAAAAGCAGCTCTTCCTGCACGGACACGGATTTTTTGCGGCCAGCCATACACTCTCCGTAACAAAAGGCCAAAAAGGGAAAAAGGGATCTTTCCTGTAAAGATCCCTTTTTCCAGAACGCCCGTCGCCGGGCGGGAAACGCCTCACTGCGGGGAAAAACGCCCCTTTTCCCTGATGGGGGACTAGTAGCGCTTCTTGGGCTTGATGCGGGCAGCCTTACCCTTGAGATCGCGGAGGTAGTACAGACGGCTGCGGCGCACGGAGCCTTCGGTCACCAGCTCGATGTGGTCGATGAAGGGGGAGTGCAGGGGGAAGATACGTTCCACGCCCACGCCGTCGGAGACCTTGCGAACGGTCACGGTAGCGCCCACGGTGCCGCGGTGCATACGGATCACGTTGCCCTGGAACACCTGGATACGTTCCTTTTCACCTTCGACGATACGGAAGTGCACTTTCACGGCGTCGCCGGGCTTGAAAGCGGGAATATCAAGGCGCATCTGTTCGCGTTCGATCTTTTCGATAATGGTCATGTCCTTCTCCTCAAAGAAGTCGTTGCCCCGTCTGGCGGGCAACCTGAAGTTATGTCGCTTCGTTTGTCGGTGACTCCCGAAACGGGCTGTCGCTTGCGCTCTCTCGCCCCGTCGTCGGGGGAGGTATCAACACAGAGCATTGCACCGTACCGCAAAGGTGCGGCCGTGAAGAGGCTCTAGCAACAGTCGCCGAGCACCCGATCAAGGGTAATGGCGACCGCCCCACGCACCGGGAGATGGTTGTACGCATCCATCCACCGCAGCGGCCTCAGTACGCCGTCGCAGGCGTCCAGAATCTCCGGGGCCATTCCGTGCCCTGTCCCGAAAAGGAGCAGAACAGGACGATCCGCAAGCAGATCCCGCACAGCCTGAGGCGTCATGACGCCGTTGTCCCTCGCGCTGGTTCCCAGCAGAACCGGGCGCTGTCCCGTGCGTGCTTCCACAAAATCAACGGCTCCCTGCACATCGGAAGCCATGCGGACGAGGCTGAACGCTTCGGCGCGATCCGGGTTGGAGGCGCCTCCGGGCCCTTCCGTCCAATGGCGGATCAGCGTTTCCAGAATGGCCTGCTGATCCTTCAGGGGGGTCACAACCGTGAAACTCCCCAGCCCATATGTGCGAGAACACCGTGCTATATCGTGAACGTCGAGGTTTGTCAAAGAGGTTGCGCCGGTTTTGCGATCACCAAGGAAAACGGGATAATGCACCAACGCGCAATGGAGGTTCCGGCCAAGGCGGAGCCGTCCGGCGGCCTCCGCCGTTTCCCGCAGGTACGCCATATCATCCGATGTCAGCGGCGCTTCGTCCAGCATGTCGGGCCGGACCCGAAGCGTCGTCCGCAGCGACTGCTCGCGCCGCCACTTGGCTATGCGCCCGTGATCCCCCGAACGCAGCACATCCGGCACGGGCACATCCTCAAACACCTCCGGGCGCGTAAAGTGCGGATACTCCAGCAGGCCCGCCGAAAAACTTTCGTCGTCGCCGGATTCCTCTTTCCCCATGAAGCCGGGGATGAGCCGGGTCGCGGCCTCCACCAGCATCATGGCGGCGGCCTCACCCCCGTTGAGCACGGCCTCGCCCACGCTGACCTGTTCGACCGGCAGAATGTCCATAAGCCGGGCGTCGATGCCTTCATACCGGCCGCACACCAGCGTCAGCGTCTCTTCCCGCGCCAGTTCGCGGGCCAGCGACTGCGTGAGCGGCTTACCGGCGGCGGCGAGCATGATGATCCGCCCCGCCCCGCCCCGCTCCGTTTCCAGTTCCCGCAAGGTCTTTACCAGCGGTTCCAGCATCATGACCATGCCGGGCCCGCCGCCGTAAGGACGGTCGTCCACGATATGGTGGCGGTCTTCCGTCCTGTCGCGGGGGTTCAGGATGTCGAATTCGACAAGCCCCGCCTCGCGCGCCTTGCCGAGCAGGGCCGTATCCAGCGGGGACTCAAACCATTCGGGAAACAGGGTCAGTATGTTGATTTTCATAGTTGTCGTGTGGAGATACAGATTGGGGAAGGGGGGAGAAACCTTTCTGAAGAAAGGTTTCTCCCCCCTTCCCCAAACCCCATCCCCTCTCTTCCCAAGACTTTCGCCCTTATCGAATCCCTGTTCGCAGGTTTCCCTCTTTATCAGAAGAGAGGGGGAACAGACGCCGCTTCAGTTAGGGATGAAAACAGCGAATAAAAATACGCTCTTCCTGCTCTCCCGCCGCACAACCTCCCCATAAATCAAAAGTCTTAGGAAGGAGAGGGGCGGGGGTCTGGGGGAGGGGAGAGGAAAGCCCTTCTCCAGAAGGGTTTCCTCTCCCCTCCCCCAGCCGTTCCCTACTTCAACAAGCTTTCGGCAACGTCAACGACATGCTCGACGGTGAACCCGAAGTGCTTGAACAGCACATCGCCGGGAGCGGATTCGCCAAAGCCGGACATGCCGACCACAGCGCCGTCGAGCCCCACATACTTCCACCAGCCGTCCACGGAGGCCGCTTCGACCGCCACGCGCGCACGCACGGCGCGGGGCAGCACGTTTTCCTTGTACTCGGCAGGCTGAGCGTCAAAAAGCTCGACGCAGGGCATGGAAACCACACGCGCCTTGCGGCCCTTCCCGGCCAGCGCTTCGGCGGCGGAAACGGCAAGCTGCACCTCGGAACCCGTGGCGATAAGGATGACATCGGGCGTGCCTTCGCAGTCCTTGAGGATATATGCGCCGCGCTTCACGGCTTCAAGCTGTTCCGCCGTGCGGGTCTGGGGCGTCAGGCCCTGACGGGTCAGCACCATGCAGGACGGTTCGGCGGACTCAAGGGCCACCTTCCACGCCACGGCGGTTTCCACCGCATCGCAGGGACGCCACACGAACAGATCGGGAATGAGGCGCAGGCTGCTCACATGCTCAATGGGCTGGTGCGTGGGGCCGTCCTCCCCGACGCCGATGGAATCATGCGTCAATACCCAGACGAGGCGCTGCTTCATGAGCGCGGACAGGCGGATGGCGTTTCTGGCATAATCCGAGAACACAAGGAACGTGCCGCCGTAGGGGATGAACCCGCCATGCAGCGCAAGGCCGTTCATGACCGTGCCCATGACGAATTCACGCACGCCGTAGGACAGATAATTGCCGTTCCAGTCGTCGCGGCCGATGCGGGAAGCCTTTTCGTGCCACGTGCCCACGGAACCGGTCAGGTCGGCGGAACCGCCGAACAGTTCCGGCAGATGCGGAGCGATGGCGTTCAGGACGTCGCGGTTGGCGATACGGGTGGCGACCTTCGGCTTGTCCGCGTCAAAACGGGCGATGGCGGCGGAAGAGACGCTTTCCCAGTCGGCGGGCAGCGCGCCGCTCATCCGGCGTTCAAATTCGGCGGCAAGCTCGGGGTAGGCTTTCGCGTAGTCGGCGAACAGGGCCTTCCACTCGCCTTCAAGCGCCGCACCGCGCTCGCGGGCGTCCCACGCATCCTTGATGTCCTGCGGCATGACGAAGGGTTCATCCTTCCAGCCGAGCGCGGCACGCACGGCGGCGTTTTCTTCCGCACCCATCGGCGAGCCGTGGCTCGATGCCGTCCCGCCCTTCTTGGGGGAACCGTAGCCGATGGTCGTCTTGCAGCAAATCAGGGTCGGACGCTCGGTTTCCTTGCGGGCGAGAACCAGCGCCGCGTCGAGCATGGCGGCATCATGGCCGTCCACGCCGGAAATGACGTGCCAGCCGCACGCTTCAAAACGGGCGGGCGTATCGTCGCCGAACCACTGGCGTACGTCGCCGTCGATGGAAATGCCGTTGTCGTCATACATGACGATGAGCTTGCCGAGGCCGAGAGTCCCGGCGAGGGAACAGGCCTCCTGCGACAGCCCTTCCATGAGGCAGCCGTCGCCGAGGAACACGTATGTGTGGTGATCGACAATGGGGAAGCCGTCGCGGTTGAACTCGGCGGCGAGCAGTTTTTCAGCCACAGCCATGCCCACGGCGGTGGCAAAGCCCTGTCCGAGCGGCCCGGTGGTGGTTTCCACGCCGGGGGTCACGCCCTTTTCGGGGTGGCCGGGCGTGCGTGAGCCGAGCTGACGGAAATTCCTGATATCGTCCATGCTCAGGTCATAGCCGGTGAGATGCAGCACGCTGTAGAGCAGCATGGAGGCATGGCCGTTGGACAGGACGAACCGGTCACGGTTGGCCCACTGGGGGTTGGCGGGGTTATGGCGCAACACGCCGCGCCACAGGGCTTCCGCCATGTCGGCCATGCCCATGGGCGCGCCGGGGTGGCCGGACTTGGCCTTGTCTACGGCGTCCATGGAAAGGATACGAACGGCATCGGCAAGTTCTTTACGGGAACGCATGGTTACTCTCCGTCAGCTTACAAAGTCAGTGAACGGGCTTCCCCCGCCTTGCTCTCAAACGCCAGACGACGGGCCTCATAGGGTGGAACCGAGAAAAACGCCGAACCGGACACCAGCACGTCCGCACCCGCGCGCACGAGATCGGCGGTGTTGTCGGGCGTGACGCCGCCGTCGATCTGGATAAGCGCCTCAAGGCGGCGATCGTCCAGCATCCGGCGAAGGCGGCGGATCTTCTCATAGGTGATCGGCAAAAATTTCTGGCCGCCGAATCCCGGGTTCACGCTCATGAGGAGGATCATGTCGGCATCCTCCAGCACGTATTCCAATGCGGACAACGGGGTGGCGGGGTTAAGCGCGACGCCGGCCTTCATGCCCAGACGCCGGATTTCGGCGAGCGTGCGCTGCAAATGCCGAGTGGCCTCGGCGTGCACGACCAGCATGTCGGCACCCGCGGCCTGAAATTCGGAAAGATAGTTTTCGGGCTCCACGATCATCAGATGCACATCAAAAAACAGGCCGCTGCGCTTGCGCAACTGCCTGATGACGTGCTGCCCGAAGGTAATGTTCGGCACAAACCGCCCGTCCATGACATCCCAGTGCACCCACCGGAGACCGGCGGCCTCCAAAGCCGAAAGCTCCGCCGCAAGGTTGCCCACGTCAGCGGAAAGAAGGGAAGGAGAAAGAATCATCGGAGCTTACCTTGTCGGTTTAAGACGCTGCCGTCCCAACAATGCCTGCAGGGCCATCAGTTCGCTTTCCACATGGCGGAGCATGTCTTCCGCGCTTGCCTGGGCCTTTCCGTCCCCGGACTCGGCGCATTCCCGGCTGAGGACGCGCCTGGCCCCTTCGATGGTCATCCCCTGCTCGTGCAGCAAGGTGCGGATGCGCCGGAGCACGACGAGATCCGCATCGGAATACAACCTCTGGCCTTTCGGCGTACGCAAGGGGCGCAGCTGCTCGAATTCCGTTTCCCAGAAACGCAATACGTAGCCTTCCAGCTTCAGCATCCGAGCCGCTTCCCCAATGCGATACGTCCGTCCAGTCATAGAGTTCCCATGCGGAACGCGTCATGCTCCATTGATTACAGACAAAAAGACATGCCTCGCCAGTGATGCGCCCGCGATCAGATACGGACGCCCAGATTCTTGATAAGCGATTGTGCCACCTTTTCCCGCTCCTTGTCCACCTCGGCATCTTTAAGAGTCCGATCGGCCTTGCGGAACGTGAGCCGGAAGGTCAGGTTGCGTTCTTCCTTATCCTTGGGCTCATACAGGTCGATGAGGGTCACGTCTTCAAGGATGGCGATCCGCATGTCGCGGATGTGCTTCTCAACGGCGGCCACGGACAGGGTAAGCGGCGCGATGACCGTCACGTCGCGGCTGGACGCCGGGAACACGGCCAACGCCTTGAACACGATGCGGGCCGCCCGGTGCAGATCCCACAAGGTTTCCAGATCCAGTTCCGCCAGCCAGATGCGCTTGCGGGCATGGTAGGCGTCGGCGAGCTGCGCCTTGGCTTGGCCCACCACACCGACGGGCTTCCCATCGACGGCCACGCGCACGCACGGCGCAAGGAAGGGATGGGCGTTTTCGTCACGGGTGAACACAGGCGCGGGAAGATTCAGGAACGCCGCGAGATGCTCCACCAAGCCGCGGATGTCCGCATATCCGGCGTCGATTTCCGCATTCGGCCATGCCGTGTCGTACAAGGAACCGTACATCACCATGCCGAGGCGGGCGCTTTCCTTCGCCGTGGTCTGGGAAGCGGGATCGGCCTCAAATACGTTGGCCACTTCAAACAGGCGGACGCCCATGTTGCCGTGCGCGATGTTGGTGCGCACGTTCTGCAGCAGGCTTGGGGCGATCTCGGTGCGGAGCACATTCTGTTCTTCGGTCAGCGGGTTGATGATGTCAATGCGGCCTTCCTTGGGAAGGCCAAGGTGATCGAGATCCTTGTGCCCGACGAAGCTGTAGTTCTCGGCTTCGTTCAGGCCGAGGCCGCGCCCCCACGCCTTGATGCGGGACAGAAAGCCGTATCTGGATTCCGGCTGCCCGAAACGATCGAGGGGACGGGAAACGGCGGGCAGGGTTTCCGGGATGGTGTCCATGCCCTTCACACGCGCGATTTCTTCGATAAGATCCACTTCGCGGCTCAGGTCGGAACGCCAGCTTGGGGTCGTGACTTTCCAGTCCGCCTCGTCGGAACGGTCAAGGCCGCAGCCCAGACGTTCCAGCGTATCCGCGCAGAATGCGGGCTCGACATCCATGCCGAGCAGATCGACGGCACGCTGGACACGGAAACGCGGTTGCGGGGCCGCCCACAGCTTGGGCTCCTGCGTGCAGGCCCCCGTACGAACCACGCCGCCGGAAAGCTCCGCCATCAGGCTGACGGCCCTGTCCATAGCGAACCGGGAATTGACCTGATCCACGCCGCGCTCGAAGCGGTAGGAGGCTTCGCTGGACAGGGCGAGACGCCGGGCCGTCTTGCGGATGGTTTCGGGACGGAATACGGCGCTCTCAACCACGACGTTGCGGCTGGCGTCGGAAATTTCCGTATTAAGCCCGCCCATGACCCCGGCGAGAGCAACAGGCTTCATGCCGTCGCGGATCAGCAGGTCGGCGGAGGTCAGCACACGCTCCTGACCGTCAAGGGTCACAAGGCGCTCGCCGTCACGGGCCACGGAGATTTCCGTGCGTCCGCCTTCCAGCTTGTCGCGGTCAAAGGCGTGCAGCGGCTGCCCCAGCTCCATCAAAATATAGTTGGTGACGTCCACAATGTTGGAAATGGGACGGATACCCACGGCGTGCAGACGGTGGCGCATCCACATGGGCGACTGCCTGATGGTCACGCCTTCCACAAGGCGCAGCTGGTAGAACGGGCACAAGTCGGGATTCGGGATGTTCACCGCCCACTCCGAAGCCCAATCCGCCCCCTGTGCCTCCACATGCACCTTGGGCAGCGTCAGAGGCAGCTTGAAAGCCAACGCCGCTTCGCGGGCAAGGCCGAGTACGGACAGGCAGTCGCCGCGGTTCGGGGTGATGCCGATTTCCAGAATCTCCGTATCCAGATCCAGCGCGTCGATGAGGCGGGTGCCGACTTTGAAGCCTTCGGGCAGCACCATGATGCCGTTATGATCTTCGGAAAGCCCCAGCTCTCGCTCGGAGCAGATCATGCCGAACGAGGGCACGCCGCGCAGCTTGGCCTTCTTGATGACCATGCCGCCGGGCATCGTCGTACCCACCAGCGCCACCGGGACCTTCTGCCCGGCGGCCACATTGGGCGCACCGCACACGATGTTCAGCACTTCTTCCTGTCCGACATCCACCGTGCATACGGCCAGATGATCCGAGTCGGGATGGGCCTCTTTCGTCAGGACGTGCCCGACGACGATGTCCTTGATGGCATCATACGGATGGATGATGTCTTCCAGTTCCAGCCCAAGCATCGTCAGGCGATCGCCGACTTCCTGAGCCCCGGCTTCCACCGGGACAAATTCGCGCAACCATTTCAGACTTAACAGCATTGCTCAATCCTTTCGGGGCATCGCCCCAAAAACCGCCAAGGAAAGCCTTCCCACAAGACGGCGCATTCTTCTCTTGATCGGGATCGCAAAGGCATTTTTCCGAATGAACCGGAAACCGCCTGCAAGAAAAAGCTGAAACCGATCCCGATTCCCTGTCCGAAGGAGGGGATACCCTAGGCAAACTGGCCGAGGAAACGCACGTCGTTCTCAAAGAACATGCGCAGATCCCCAATGCCGTACTTCAGCATGGCGATACGTTCCACGCCAAGGCCAAAGGCGAAACCGGTCACCTCTTCCGGGTCGTAGCCAACGGCCTTGAAGACTTCGGGATCGACCATGCCGCAGCCGAGGATTTCCAGCCAGCCGGTCCCCTTGCACACGCGGCACGTGGTGCCGCCGACATGCCCCTTCCCGCCGCACATGCAGCAGGAAATGTCGGCCTCGGCGCTGGGTTCCGTAAACGGGAAGAAGCTCGGACGGAAACGGATGCGGGTATCGGAACCGAACACTTCACGCATGAACGCGGTAAGCGTCCCGCGCAGGTCAGCCATAGTCACGTGCTTGTCCACGAGCAGGCCTTCGACCTGATGGAACATCGGCGTGTGCGTGATGTCCGAGTCGCGGCGGTAGACGCGTCCGGGCGCAACCACGGCAACGGGAGGCTTCTGCTTGAGCATGGTCCGCACCTGAAGCGGGGACGTATGCGTACGCAACACAATGCCGTCGGACACGTACAGGGTATCCTGCATGTCGCGCGCGGGGTGTTCCGGCGGAATGTTCAGCGCCTCAAAACAATAGTAGTCCGTCTCCACTTCCGGGCCGGATACGATGTCGTAGCCAAGCCCCTTGAAGATGGCGCAGATTTCTTCCATCACCATGGTCACCGGATGCAGCGAACCGCGCCATGGCAGGCGTCCGGGCAGGCCGGCGTCAAAGCGCGCCAGTGCGGCGGCTTCTTCGGCGTTGTCGAGAGCCGTCTTCTTGGCTTCAAACTGAGCGGTCAGGCTTTCCTTCACCCGGTTGGCGGTTTGCCCCAGCAAAGGCCGCTGCGCAGGTTCAAGTTCGGGGAGGCGAGACATGATACGGGCAATGCGGCCCTTGCGTCCGAGGAATTCAACCCGGAGCGCTTCCATTTCCTGCAACGAAGAAGCCTGATCCAAACCCTTTTCAAGTTCCGGGATCAGGCTTTCAAGTTCCGTGAGAAGGTCCATCTAGACAACCTAATAATTTCGTTACACTTTGTGTGATTACATACGGCCGGATACGACGCCGAACAATAAGGACTTCAGTCTTAGCATACCGGGAATGCCTTGTAAATCCGCAATGCCGATGCCCCGGTTGCACATGGCGGCGTGTACTTTCCTGCCGTTTGGGCGCCTGCCCCGGCTCTGCCCGCCCTTTTCCATATCGCCTTTTCAGTGAGCGCGTGGGAAAACATTCCCAAGCAACGCACCTTTTCAAGACATCTGTTGTCACGGAAATGATTCTCAGTTATGCTGCTGGAACCATATTCTCCCGCATGGAATATTTGCGGCGCTCCCCACGGCCCCATACCGCGGCGGCCCCACTCCAAGCAAACAAGGTATACGCATGGATCTGGACGAACGGATTGAAGAATTCCGAAACAGCCTCCCCGAAAAGAAAAGGGAAGCGTTCGATTCGTTGCCACACGACTATAAACAAACGCTCATTGAGCCTGAGGCCATCAAAAAAATGGCCCAAGCGTCCTTGGAGGCCGCCGGCGCCATGAAGCGCACCCCAGCCAAGCTTCCGTCCTTCCCTGCGCCCTACTCCCTTCCCGGCAGTTTTCTGGATGAGTTGGATGAGCACCCCGTTGCGACCTTCATCCAGATCAAAAAGGAGTTCAACAAAGAGTTTTCCACATGGGTAGCCGGCTGCTGCCAATACTTAGGATCGTTCATTGAGCTGAATTCCGGCAATTTCTATGTGAACCTTACCCAGTGCCATTTAAACAAGAGAAACATCGAGGCCTGCGCCAAGCTCCTCTACCTTTCCGGCGTCATGCTTGATGACAAACACAGCATGAACTATTTCATTCAGATCGCGCGGGAAATCACGCGATCTTTCTATCCTCTGGATACGTCATCCATTCCGGCGGATATTTCTGATCTGGACGACCTCACAAAACACCTTGAACGGGAATACAAGCGCCAGCACCCCGAACATTGGTTTGAAGATTGGAGGCAACGCGTTACGCACGAACTGCAAGAGCTTTTCAACAAAAAAGACTTGGTTGAAAAAACAGCCTTGCCGAACCAGCAGAAGCCCCAATATCAACCCACGGCCCCCGCAAAAAAAGTACAGCCTGAAAAAAAGCGAAAAGAAAAAGGCTGCCTGGGCGTTTGCCTCATACTGGTAGCACTTGCCGCTCTGGGAATAGCCTTCCTGCATTAGTTTCGCTTGCATAGTCTATATCATGGTGGGGAAATCCGTGCGACTTCCCATCTTATATTGTACCTTCTCTCATTTCTTTTCCACTTGAAAGCAACACGAATACCTTAATGCTTCGGTAAGGGAGCTTTCTACACGCCATTTTGAAGTTCCACGTAGCAAGCCAATAAAAGCCCACGATCGTAGGGTCTGCCAAGCGGAAAAACAGAGAAAAAAGGTATGCCTGTCATGCGTTAAGGAAGAATATCACGCCCTCGACAGGGGCTTCTTACAGGCAGTGGAACCGGGGGTGCACGGAGGGGGAGAGAGGGGATGTTACGGGGAAGGGGGCTGGGGCCGTTAGAGAGAGAGAGAGAGAGAGAGAGAGAGAGAGAGAGAGACGCCATCGAGCATCCCTTTATTATCCACTGTGCCGGAAAGTGAAAGGCATCCACCCACGCCTTTGTGGAGTCTGTTTTATGGGCAACACCGTCGAATTCAATTATTGATAACCGGCTGTACTTCTTCATATGAAAGGTCGCCACATGATGGAAAAACCGTTTTTCGTATTCCCGAATCCATCTGGAAAGAAGGGCTGCGACTGTCCGTGACGCCATGAAAGGAAACCAGCCTCTCACGTATTCGCCCATGTTCTGCTATCTGGTACGAACCTCCAAAATTCGATTCGCCGTCCCTGTAAGGCCGAAAGATTCATATTGTGGCCACCTGCTTACAAAAAAGCACAAGGTTAAAAAAGCCTACCGCAATCTAAGGGATATGCTCCTCAAAGAAGCGGATACACACCCTATACGCAAGGCATAACCAGTCTGCCGTTTTCCCATCTTGTTTAAATTTCCCGTTATGCTCCCGTCCGATCCCTCACGGGGGTCTTTTGACGTGTACCAGCCCTCCTGAAATCCAAACGGATTCAGAAGATTTTTTGTGAAGCAGCATCAACCGTCCCATCCCCACGGTCTTCTCTGTCTGCCCCAACTTTTCAATATGATCCCCATAAACAAGAACGCATGGAAGGAAACTTATCTCAGCGGGCTCTATCCCAAGCCCGAAATAATCGCAACATCTAAGGAAAACATTGACATATTCATGGAAAGCCTGAGCAGTCAGGGGGAAAATCATGCGGTAACCTCCTGCAATCCTCTCAGGGTATTTTGAACGGCAATGGATTGTTCCCCTCTGGGATCATAGCGGATGGAAAACGGCATCATTACCCGCGAGTTCAAAAGCAACAGACCGCTTTAAGCAGGTTGTCCTTGAAAACCCTTAATCTTATCAAAAATGCACTCCACGCCATTATTGATTGGGAGGCGTGTGGGGGGAGGCGGAAAAAGAACATTGAGAAGTATGGGCGGCAAAGCTGAGGAAGTGGAACATTTCTTTAGTCCCCCTTTCTCCCGAAGTCTTCATTTTCAACTATCCATACTGGAAAAACAGCCCTCCTTCTTGACGGGCTGAAAAAGACGCTTACCGCAAATATCTTGCTCAAGCGTAACGGTAAATGGAAACGCTGCACAAAAAATAAACATGGCTGGAAGTGGAATGTACGGCTTGCCGAGGCAACGTTGTGGGAAAAAACGGGGCTGGAAGCACATCTACAGAAAATGAAGGTGCCCAATGGCAGGGAATCGGGAGTTTTTACTGCAATCGACGATTCCGCCCGCAACATCTCGACGTTGTAGAGAGCAAGAAGGCTGAACAGCTTCAGCACCGTTAGAAAAAGGGACGCGTCAGCAAGAGGAGGAAAGAAGAAGAAGAAGAAGAAGAAGAAACGTCAGCAACCACGGTCTGCCCGCAGCATGAGGATAACGCAAGGCGTTGGAGGAAGAGTTTCGCGCAGGCCGAGGATATAGCCACTATGCTTCTTGAAGCGTGGGCGGCTGTCCCGTTCAACTGGAAAGACACAAAGCCAATCCGGGGCGACGCTCCACCCAAGACAGGGAAAATACTATGCCATCACCACGGCCCAGTTCAAAAAATCGGACATGAATTCGCCAAGCTCAAACCTACCGCCGCCGCTTTGGGCGGAAATCGGATGACGCCTATGAAGAAGGCTGTTTTTACCCTGTCCCTGAGCTGGATCGGATGAAAAAACGAAGTTTCGCAATGCAGGAAATTGCCGGACACCTGCACGGGAAAAGAATCCACGTAAGACCGCCGCCTCTTGCCAAATACCGCAATGGACTCAGGCGGCCAAAGATAAAAAGATGATCCCCCAACCCAATCCGCCGCAGCCAAAGCCCCCGTCATTGCGGCGCGCACCGCCACTGAAAGCCGATACGTCTCTTCCTTCAACTCTGACAGACCGCTTGAGGAACCGTAACATCAACACGCAGGGAATAGTATGGAACAGACATACGGATATATCCGCGTCTCCAGCACGGATCAGAATGAGGGACGCCAACGCATGGCCTTTGAACAAAAAGCCATTCCCGCCGACCATATTTTTATGGACAAACCATCAGGCAAGGACTTTCAGCGTCCTCAATATCAGGAATTGCTAAAACGCCTTAAGCCCGGCGATCAGCTCTGCATTACCAGCATTGATCGGCTCGGGCGCAATTACGAGGAGATTCAGCAACAATGGCGCTTTCTTACCAAGGAAAAACGGGTTGACATCCTCGTCTTGGATATGCCCCTGCTCGACACAAGGCACGACAAAGATCTGCTCGGCACCTTCTGCTGACCTTGTCTTGCAGGTACTTTCCTTTGTGGCTCAAAACGAACGGGAGAATATCCGCAAACGGCAGGCTGAAGGGATCGCCGTGGCCAAACGAAATGGCGTAAAGTTTGGCCCAAAGCCGCAACCATTGCCAAAAAATTTCTCGGAAATCTTTCTGCTCTGGAAACAGGGAAATATCTCCATGACGGAGGCCACGAAACGCACGGGCATGGCCCGCTCCACTTTCCGTAAGAAAGTAAAATCATACGGAAAAACTTATCCATAGGCGGATAGAGAAGTCTACAACCGTGCCACCCTCTACAATTTTCTGTCAAGGATCAATTTACCACCTCAAAAACATATAATCAAGTGTTATGAGACAGTTCGGAACGGTCTGTCCTCAATGGCGCAGTTGTAGACTTTTTCGCCACCCTATCTTCGGTACCACTAACAGAGATGGATTCATAAGTTAGAAAGGGAGCAGGTAAGGTGACGAAAAGAGCAATTGGAAATTTGGTAAATCGGTATCGGGCGGTTCTGAAAAAATGCCGTTTGCTGAACGTGTTCGGTTCACTGCTGCTGGCGGGAGGGTGCATCTTCGGCATGGCTCAGACAGCCAAGGCTCAAGTAGTATTAGAACAGAAGAATATCCACTTCAGGGAGAACTATTCCAAAGAATATGCTGACAATGTTACGATAAAACTTACCAGTACCGGCACAACAAGTCAGCAAAATTATTCTCAGGAGAACTTTACACCCAATGAAGGAACTGCAAGTGGTGCCGAAGAGCCAGGCATCGGCATCGTGCTTTGGGAACAAGTAAGCTTGATCTTAAAAAAGATTTGTCCATCACTGTTAAGCCAGTTGACTTTGAAGGCAGTAAAATAGAGATGGATCGGGAAGGCATCCACATACGGGATCAAGGAACAATGCATGTGGGAGGCGATACAACCATCTTTGTGGACAATTACCGGCATACCGATGCGTATCCTCCAGTTGCAGCCGATGAAGATTACGGTATGAGTTCCCAGAAAGGAATTTCCCTTTCCGGGGAAGAAGCATTTCTCGACTTGGATGGAAATCTCGACATCACCATGCTGAACGGCAACCGTTCCATGGGTATTTTTGCCACGGGTAAGTCCGCCTTGACGGTCGGCGGGCACACCTCCGTCATTGTCAGAAATGCGCCTTATTATACCTATGGGATTTCAAACCAGTACAGTGACCAAAAATATGCATTCAACAACTCTGCAGAAGATGCCGATCTTAACTTTCAGGGCAATCTCAATATTGAAGTTGAAGGCGGAAACAATGCTGTCGGCATCAATCTCAAGGACAGCAACCGTAATACAGACGGCGAGGATTCCATCACAGTGGACGGGCATCTTTCCATCAATGTTTCCGGGGCACAGGAATACAAAGACAAGACCAATCTGCAGAAATTCCCCAATGCCGTCTCAAATTACGGCATATTCCTGAACAACATCGCAAGTTCGACTTTCAATACCGCTGAAATCACAACTGAATCCACCGGCGAACGTGTAGAATCCATCGGTACCTATCTGTACTGGTACAGCAACGCTGCATTCAAAGGGGATGTCGCGTATAACACACAGGCCGTCGAAGGAGCAGTCGCGATTTCAGCCTTGGCGCGGGCCGGGAGCAGCATCGACTTTCAACAAGGGCTCAAGGCCAATGGCGATGTTGTCCTGAACGCTGTGGGCAATAGTTGGGGGGATGGATCTACCATCAAGGTGAATTCTTCTAAAAATCAAGAAGCCATCGTTCAGCTTGACGGCAATATCGTGGCTGGCAAGACTTCAACCGCAGACATATGAGGAGAAATAGACGGCGAACAGTACGACACTACTGTAGATACTGCTGAAACAAACAACGTCATTTCAGTGAATCTTCTCAATAAGGACTCGTATTTTACCGGCATCAACGAGTTCGGAAATGAGGGCAGCAAGATTGACCTGACCTTCGCCAACGGCGCGCGCTGGAACATGACGGGAGACTCTCCGGTTTCCACGCTTGCCATGCGGAACGGAGGCATCGTGGACCTGACCTATGGCAACGACCCGGCCACAACTTCCCGATTCCGCACCCTGACGGCGGACAACCTGACCGATGAAGGCGGTATTTTCCGGGTCAATACAGACATCAAAAACGATAAGACCGACCAAATCATCATCGGCGAGGGAGCCGGGACGCATCAGATTGAGGTAATGCCCACCGGCACGGGCGCGGATCGCGAAGCAATGGATTCCTTCATTGTCCAACAGCATGACGGCAACGCTTCCTTCTCGCTGGCCAACGAGGACGGCAAGGTGGAGCAAGGGCTGTATTTTTACGAGCTGGCGGACCGGACGGGCAGCGACGGACAGGAATGGTACCTGAAACGTGCGTCTTCCGGCATTGCCCCAGACACGCCGACGGGTGAAGCGGAAGCCTCGCTTTCCGGTCTGGCCGGGCATTACGCCATGTGGTACGGCCAGCTCACCGACCTGCGCAAGCGTCTGGGCGAAGTGCGCTACGGCACGCAGACCGGCCTGTGGGTGCGCGGCTTCGCCGACAAGTCCCGCCTCGACGGGCTGGCAGGTTCCAGCTTCACCCAGAACCTGTACGGCGGTTCCATCGGGTATGACACGCTGCTTGCTGATAGTGGACAATATAACTGGATTGTGGGGATGCAGCTCCGCAGCGCCCATGCCGACCAGAGCACCAATGGCCAGTGGGGCGGACATGGAAAACTGACCAGCATGGGTGGCGGCTTGTACTCCACATGGGCTCACACTGACGGCTGGTATGTGGACGCCGCCGCCACAATGGACTGGTATAACCACAAAATCCGCGCCACCATGCGGGACGGCACAAGGGTGCATGACGACCGTTCTTCCTACGGGCTTGGCGCTTCGCTGGAAGCCGGACGCAAGATAGACTTCGGCTTCAGCAATGAAGGACGCGACCACTGGTTCGTGGAGCCGCAGCTCCAGCTTTCCTACTTCTGGGTGAAGGGCGGCGACTTCACGGCCAGCAACGGCATGGAAATCGATCAAAAGGACATGGATTCCCTGACCGGGCGCGCCGGTCTCGTGCTCGGCAAAAAATTCGCTCTGGATGGCGGCAACGGCTCCCGCTACATCCAGCCCTATGTGAAGGCCGGCCTGAACCATGAATTCCTGGGAGAACAGGAAGCCCATCTCAACGGCGTCCGCATGACCTCCGAACTGGAAGGTACCCGCGGCTACTACGGCGTGGGCGTGGATTGACAGGCCACGGACAACCTCCGTCTTTACATGCAGGCCGAACGCGAACACGGCGAACATTTCACCCGTGAATACAACGTGTCCGCCGGACTGAAGTGGAGTTTCTAATATGTGGAACGGGCACGGCAAACAGAAATATGCCGTGCCCGCTTCTCCGATAGGAATCCCCTGCATGAAATACGGAACAGTATTCCTCCTCGCTTTCCTTTTATTGTTCCCTTCTGTCAGCCGGGCAGTGGAAACACCCTTGGGGGACTTCCCAGAATGGGGAGAATCCATTGAGCGGATTACCACGAAGCGTCATATTATCAGGCACGTCAGGGAGGAAAGCCTGAGCCTCCTTTTCAATGTTCCCGTTCAAACTATGCTTGCCCGTGAGACCGTAGAAAAACAGGAATATACGGTTCTTTACTCCTTTCTCGACAACAAGCTGATTGAATACGTCCTCCATCTTGAGTATGGCAGTGCAGACATATACGATGCCACAAAAACCCATCTTGAGATGTTGTATGAAAAATATACCGGTACGCTCTTTTCAGACAACAAGGATGTCTTTGTGGATAAAAAAGGAAAAACCGGCATCCTTTTGCTGAAAAATGAAACTGAAGGCATTTTTCTCTATTTTCTCGATATGGAAGCCTATACTGCCAGAAAAAACAACCCTAAAGGGCGATGGGAATAATGCCTCACCAGCATTATGAAGGAGTATCTCTTTTGAAGGTGAAACGTACTTTTTGTTATGCTGATTTCAAATGGCTGTGCCATAGGCATAGGAAATGCTTCATGCGTCCTTGAAATTCTAGATACTTTCTTCGAGTTCCAAAGGGATAGCCAATAAAATACTCAGTCATGGAGTCCGCCAACGAAAAACTGGAGAAAAAGGCCGTATTTTCACCATACTGTGGAGATGAAAAACTACATCCTAATGGCGGGCCATTCATTTTTACCTCTTGGGGCACCAACAGGTATCTGGAAAAACATCATATTATTCTGTAATATCATTATATTATAGTAAATTTTTATATTATAAGCACCCTGCCCTTCTGGTTATGCCGTCCGCTTTGCATCGCCGTTTTCTTCCCATCCTACGTTGGAACCTTCCTCCGATTTGACATTTTCAGATTCAATATCCGCAATAACTCTATCCAGTAAGGCCATGCCCCTCATGAAGCTTCTGGGAAGGCATTTCTATCTTCTACGGCTGGGCCGTGGGTTCTTTCTTCCCCCAAAAGGAAGTATCCCATAAGCCCCTGACCTCCCCCTCTTGTTCGCTAACCACCTCACTATCTATATGAAATGCTCGCCATCGCTGCGGCCTCCGCCTCATAACCATGCCCATCCGTCCGCAAATAATCCGCTGCGCTCATCATTTCACCGGAACCCACCGCACGGTCCGTCCCTGTATATGGGCTTGGAAAAGGAAGTGGAATACGAAAAACTAAAAATTTTTTGGCTGTGTCATAGAAAATGGTTGATGCTTTTTCCCTTGAAGCTCCAAAGGAATAACCGACAAAATGCCTTAGCCGTGGATTCCGCCAAGGATAAAACTGGAGAACAAGGCTGTATTTTCATCACCCTATGACGATGAAACAACCGCATGCTATGGCACAGCCCAATTTTTCCTTTCTGTCTTGGGGCATTGATGAAAATAAAGTCAGGCTCTTTGCCCCATTGTGGGGTAAGGTATCGCCAATAAGAGGATGGCATGGCTGGGCATAATCAGGAGCAGTACATTGTTATGCATCTTACCAGCTTCTGTGTTACAATCCGTTAGGTGAACCGTATTGAAATCCGATGAGAAAAAATGCTGCCCATGCTGTCATGGTGCCGGGTGATATAAATATTACATAATGTATGGATATACTGTGCAATTATTACAAAATGCAATATTTGCATAAGGAACAAGGTAGGCAATCATATAAATATGATTACATTTCAATATAATACTAAACCATTTTTTCTTGGCATACTTACTGCATTCATTCTCGTACGATCATTCTCCTCATGATCGCGTGAAGTTGCTAGCTGTTCCGTCTAGGAAACGGTGACTTATCCATGTAGCCGTTTCAGCGTGCAACGGAATAAAGTCCACAAGCTCCAATATGTGGCACTCTCAAATCCCCTAGGCGTAGTGTAGTGATTACGCCGTCCCCAAAAGGCGATCTTTTCGGATCGCCTTTCTTTATATCTTGGCTATGGCACAGGAGGCGGCTGATGCTTTTCTTGGGGTTCTCACGGGATAGAAAACACCTTAGCCATCATTGGAGTCATCCAACGAAAAAACTGAAGAAAAAGGCTCTATTTTCACGATACTGTGGAGATGAAACAGCCGCACCCTATAACAGAGCTATATATACAATTATACATTTAATATATTTCGTCCAATAATGTATATGAAGTATTGTATCTCTTTGTTGATTTTTATAGCACATCAAGATAAACGTATAAGGCCATATACAGATATAAATGACTCATTCCACACATAATAATTATACGTTTTTTATCTATTTTTCTCACCGGAAGGCTCTATCTGAGATATGCTGCCGATTACCTGCCCGGCTCTTCAAGAAATAAAACATCAATCGGCTGCTGCGAAACGCGCCATATGCCAAAAGAAGGAGGCCCCTTCTTCCTTGAGGGGGCCTCCTTCTCTTACCTATGCAGCATGCAAGAAGAACAATCAGTTCTTATTCAGCTTATCCAGCGCAATATTAAGTTCCAATACGTTCACAAGGGGCGAATTGGTCAAAAAACCACCCGGTGTGGTCGTATGTTCTGCAATAAGTTTCTTGACGGTATCCTTATCAATGCCACGCGCAGCAGCTACACGGTCAAGCTGGTATTCAGCAGCGGCAAGCGTGATATGAGGATCCATACCAGCCCCCGAAGCGGTCACGAGATCAGCCGGAATTTTGTTGTCGGCCGTGGCGCCGTATAGGGAAATGGTTTCTTGGGCCCGCTCACGCAATTCCTTACTCGCAGGGGAAAGGTTGCTGCCTCCGGTCGCAGCGGCGTTGTAATCCACAGCGGACGGACGCGGCCAGAAGTATTCGGGTTTCGTAAAGGACTGAGCAATCTGAGAGCTGCCGATAACCTCTCCCTTGTCGTTATGCAGCAGATAGCCGTTAGCCGAGAACGGGACGAAGGTTTGCCCGATGCCAAAGATAAGCAGCGTATAGAGCACGCAGCAGACAAACATAGTCGCGATGACCAAACGGAAGTTCGTCAAAAGCTGGGTTGCGAGCTTGATGGAAGGTGTAGTCGTCATTGTTTATAGACTCCGAGCCAGCCGAATGCGGAAGG
This sequence comes from Bilophila sp., assembly GCF_057864385.1. Lineage (NCBI taxonomy): Bacteria > Pseudomonadati > Thermodesulfobacteriota > Desulfovibrionia > Desulfovibrionales > Desulfovibrionaceae > Bilophila > Bilophila sp. The sequence continues at coordinate 31,741 of NZ_DBMAFI010000020.1, forward strand.
CGTTGGGTAGATGGTGTCTTGGGCAGGCGCACCGGGCATCCGATGCGCCTGCGTATTGGCTAAAACAAGCCGATGCCGCACAGCACAATGTCGATCAACTTGATGCCGGCAAAGGGGATGAGCACGCCGCCGAGCCCGTAAACCAGCAGGTTATGCCGCAGGACGCTGTCAGCCCGCATCGGACGGTACTTCACACCCTTGATGGCGATGGGGATCAGCAGCGGGATGATGATCGCATTGAAGATCAGGGCAGAGAGGATAGCGCTCTGCGGAGTGCCGAGGCCCATGATGTTCAGGGCGGACAACTGCGGGATGGCGAGCATGAACATGGCCGGGATAATGGCGAAGTACTTCGCCACATCGTTGGCGATGGAGAAGGTCGTCAGCGCGCCGCGGGTCATGATGAGCTGCTTGCCGATTTCGATGACTTCGATGAGCTTGGTCGGGTCGCTGTCGAGGTCAACCATGTTGCCGGCTTCTTTGGCGGCCTGCGTACCGGAGTTCATGGCCACGCCTATATCTGCCTGAGCCAGAGCGGGCGCGTCGTTGGTGCCGTCGCCCATCATGGCGATCAGATGGCCGGAAGCCTGCTCCTTACGGATATAGGCCAGCTTGTCCTCAGGCCGAGCCTCGGCGATGAAGTCATCCACGCCCGCCTGCTTGGCTATGGCCGAAGCGGTCAGCGGGTTGTCGCCGGTCACCATGACGATGCGGATACCCATAGCCCGCAGACGGGCAAAGCGTTCCTTGATGCCGGGCTTGAGCACGTCGGCCAACGCGACAACGCCGAGCACACGTTCATTGCGAATGACCACAATGGGGGTGCTCCCCTGGCTGGCGATGTCGTCAACGGTTTTGCCGAGCCCTTCGGGAAGCGAAGCGTTCATCCGTTTGACGCAGTTGCAAATGGAATCCGAAGCCCCCTTGCGGTAAAGGGTGCCGTCAGGCAGCTCCAGACCGCTGAGGCGGGACTGCGCGGTGAAGGGAATCACCTTGGAGTCAGGCACTTCATGCGGAGCCGAAGCGCCGAGGACTTTACGCGCCAGCTCTACGATGGACTTCCCTTCCGGGGTGGCATCCCCGAAGGAGGCGAACATAGCCGCTTCAGCCAGTTCAGCCTCGCTCACGCCCTGCACAGGGTGAAAGCTCATGGCATGGCGGTTCCCCATCGTGATCGTACCGGTCTTGTCAAGAAGCAAGGTATCGATGTCACCGGCCAGTTCCACAGCCTTACCGCTCTTCGCCAGCACGTTGGCGGCGAGGGCGCGGTCCATGCCGGCCAGCCCGATGGCGGCCAGCAGCGCGCCGATGGTGGTCGGGATAAGGCACACGAGGAGCGCGATCAGCGTCGGGATGGGCAGCTCGACATCAAAATAGAGCCCCATCGGATACAGCGTCCCGGTCACAAGCAGGAAGGCGAGGGTCAGCCCGGCGAGGGTAACGGTCAACGCGCATTCGTTGGGGGTCTTCTGGCGCACGGCGCCTTCGACCAGCGCGATCATGCGGTCAAGGAAGGAATCGCCGGGCGCGGCAGTGATGCGGACGGTGATCGAGTCGGACAGTACGCGGGTGCCGCCGGTAACGCCGGAACGGTCGCCGCCGGCCTCGCGGACCACGGGCGCGGATTCGCCGGTGATGGCGGATTCATCCACGCTGGCCGCGCCTTCCACCACTTCGCCGTCGGTGGGGATAAATTCCCCAGCGCTGACAACCACGAGGTCGCCCTGCTTGAGCATGTCGGACATGACCTCAACGGGCTTTCCGTCCACAAGCTTCTTGGCGACGGTCTTGGAACGGGTACGCTTCAGGGTGTTGGCCTGCGCCTTGCCGCGGGCCTCCGCCAGCGCCTCGGCAAAATTGGCGAACAGCACGGTAGCCCACAGGATGACGGTCACCGCCAGCGTATAGGCCATGGAAGGGCTGCTGCCCAGCGCATCCATCACAAAGGTCAGGGTCGTCAGCAGCGCGCCGATTTCCGTCACGAACATGACGGGGTTACGCATCATAATCTTCGGGTTAAGCATGGCGAAGGACCGGAAAAAGGCGATCCTGACCAGTTCGCCCTCAAACAGGGAGGGGCGGCGGCTCGCTTGGCGATCCCTTAATACACTCGTAACATTCATATGTTCCATTCCTTATGTACGATCAGAGAATCAGTTCGCGGCAATGCCGGCAACATTGACAAGGTGGTCGGCGATGGGGCCGAGCACGGCGGCGGGCATGAAGAGCAGCGCGCCGACGAAGAGCACGCAGCCGAACAGCACGCAGCCAAACAACGGGGTATCCGTGCGCAGGGTACCGGCAGTTTCGGGGCTGGCCTTCTTGGAGGCCAGGGAGCCCACGATGGCCATGGGGAACACAATGGGGATGAAGCGGTTAAGCAGCATCACGAGGCCGGTAGCCACGTTCCACGGCACGGTGTTGTCGCCAAGCCCCTCAAAGCCGGAACCGTTGTTGGCCGACGAGGAGGTGAACTCGTACAGGATTTCCGAAAAGCCGTGGAAGCCGCTGTTCAGGACGGTATCCGTGCCCCACGAGGTAGCGGCGAACAGGGCCGTGCCGCCAAGGATGAACAGCGGGTGGGCCAGTACGCCAAGAAGGGCGAACTTCATTTCGCGGGTTTCCACTTTTTTGCCCAGATATTCGGGAGTACGCCCCACCATCATGCCGCTGATGAACACGCCGATGACGATGTACAGGAACATGTTGACAAAACCGACGCCCACGCCGCCGAAAGTGGTGTTCAGCCACATGCCGACCATAGGCACGAGCCCGGCCAGAGGGTTGAGGCTGTCGTGCATGCAGTTGACCGAACCGTTGCTGGAGCAGGTCGTGAACACGCTGTACGTCGGCCCGGCGGATACGCCGAAGCGCAGTTCCTTTCCTTCAAGGTTGGAGCTTTCCGCCACAGGCAGATCATGGAACGCGGCGGAAGGAGCGCTCTCGAAATAGACGGAGAAGCCGATTTTAAGGATCATGAAGGCGAGCATGACGGCGAAAATGACGGCGGCATGCTTCATACGCTTGGTGATACGGCCGAACATCCACACGCACCCCATCGGGATCACGACGAGGCACATCGTTTCGATCATGTTGGTGAAGAAGTTGGCGTTTTCAAAAGGATGCGTGCCGTTGGGGCCGAAGAAGCCGCCCCCGTTGGTGCCGAGGTCCTTAATGGTCAGGAAAGCCGCCACGGGGCCACGGGCGATGGTCTGCTTCGCCCCTTCCAAGGTGGTGGCCACGACAGACCCATCAAACGTCATGACAAGGCCGCCGAGCACCAGCATGGTGGCCGTGATCACGCAAATGGGGATCAGCACAAGGAAGGTGGAGCGCATCAAATCCATGTAGAAGTTGCCGAACACGGTTTTTCCGCTCAACCCACGGGCAATGGCCGTAAGAACACAAAGGCCGGTTGCGGGCGTGACATACTGAAGCCACATGATGCTGAACAGTTGGGAAAAATAGCTGAGAGCCTGCTCCCCAGAGTAATGCTGCAGGTTGGTATTCGAGGTAAACGAGGCGACCGTGTTGAAGATCAGGCTCGGTTCCAGAACCCCCTTGCCGTCGGGGTTGAGCGGCAGCACCTGCTGCAGGCCCAGAATGATGAACGCTACCGTAAAGATGATCGTATTGAACAGCAGCATGGAAAACGTGTATTGTTTCCAATCCTGCTCCACAGTGACGGAACGCCCGCCGATTTTAACGAAAAGAGCGTCAAGAGCGTAGCGGAAACCGCCTTTCTGCTGAGGATCACACATCCCCCATGTAGCCAGCTTGCCGATGTACCACGAGACAAGCACTGAGAGAAATATAACGAGTGCAGGATATAAAAGAGACTGCATAGCGGACTTCCATTATTTTTGTTTTGTATACAAAATCACATAAACGAGATAGCAGGCGCAGTAAGCCAGCGCGATACCAGCAATATACAACATACGTTCCCTCTCCTCATATCCTGTCACATAAATAGACAAGACCAAACATGCACACGAATGTGACTAGGCCAAGAAGCAGCATTCCTACAAACATAGATCCTCCAAATCCAGAAAATATGTTCTTTATGAAGGGGGGTGTGAACCTCCGGGGCATGCCGAACGGCAAAGTGCCTTCTCACACGCACAGCCCCCAAAAAGAACACCACCCTTTAGCAACACCCGTGCCAGATCTTATTTGCCTGAAATAAAAAAGAGTTACCCGCCCGGCATACGCACTTTTTTATTGCATTCCGCAATACCGCGGCCTTTCAGCCATTGCATTTTGCACGATCCGCCGTTTCCCCGCTTCATATTGCAAAATGCAAAAGCTTCTCGCCGTTTGTTTTAATTTGTAATGGGCTGAGCTTCCTGTTTTTATAAAATATATATTAATTTAGGAATGTTATATTCATGGAATGTTTTTTGCTGAAAAATAAAAAAACCTTGGGCTACCCATGCGAACAACACATCTAAAACCAAAAGATTCAGGGAATGCTATGAACGCACTTCGATGTTTGGCTGTTGCCATGATCTGCCTTTTTTCTTTTATTGCCGGCGGATGCGACAACTCGGAAGAGCATGCGCAGACATCAGCCGAACAAAAGGTTTTGAAAGTTGGTTTCGAGGGGATGACCGTCCCCTGCAACTGGACACAGGACACGGATATTCATGGAGCCGTGCGGATTCAGGGTTCCAAGCAATTCCTATGCGGTTTTGAAATTGACTATATGAAACGGCTTTGCGAACTGGCGGGCTATAAGCTCGAAGCCTACAAGTTCGACTGGGACGGCATGCTCATGGCTGTGGCCACAGGGAAGGTGGACTGTGCCGTCTCGATGATTGTGCCAACGCCGGATCGGAAGCTGTCCATAGATTTCACTGTTCCGTATTATTACGGGGAAACAGTGGGGCTGGCTCAAAAAGACAGCGCTTATGCCGCCGCCAAGTCCGTAGCGGAATTGCGCGGCGCCCGCGTGACCTCCATGCTCAACACCCTGTGGTATACCGAGCAGATCGACCGGTTGCCCAATGTGGAAAAACTCCCCGCCTTGGAAAATGTCCCGGCCCTGGTCGTGGCCCTGCAGTCCGGCAAGGCGGATATGATCCTGCTTGACCGCCCCACGGCGGAAGCCATTGTCATCGCCAACCCCGATCTCCGCATACTGCCCTTCTCCGGGGAAGGGAGTTTCAATATCTCAAAAGAAGAGACGGCGTGCGCCATCGCCCTGCCGAAGGGAAATGCGGAACTGCAAAAAATGCTGGAGTCGGCGATGTCCAAAATCTCCAAATCGGATGTGGACGAAATGATCCGGGATGCATGCCGCAACCAGCCTCTGACGAAACTCCCCTGATACGCTGACTGAAAAATTGAGAAGGACAGCTCAGAAAGCTGTCCGTTCAGCCGAATAATATTTTTTAGCGAGGCGTAGTTATGGATATGGGATTTTGGGGATGGGTTTATTTTCTCACCCAAGAGTATGGAACGGTTTTTCTGAACGGCGCGGGAATTGCCCTTTTTCTGGCCGTCATGGGAACATTGCTCGGAACCCTGATTGGAAGCTGTGGGTGCGTTCTGGCCGCCATTCCGAGCCTTCCTGAAGACAAGCGCATAAAAAGGCTGGCCCTACACGCGGTACGCTGGCTGGTCGCCGCCTATGTATGGCTGTTGCGGGGAACCCCCATGATGGTGCAGGCGATGGTCATTTATTACGGGGCTTCCGCACTGTTCCAGTGGGACCTCAATCCTATAAGCGCAGGGCTCTTCGTCGTTTCCATCAATACAGGCGCCTATATGGTGGAAACCATGCGCGGAGGCATCCAATCCGTGGACCCCGGCCAAATGGAAGGGGCAAAGGCCATTGGCATGGGCTATTTTCAAGCTATGCGCCTCATCATCCTTCCGCAGGCCTTTCGCAATATCATCCCGCAAATAGGAAATTTTCTTATCAGCAATATTAAAGATACATCCGTTTTAAGCATCATCACGGTCAATGAGCTTTTTTATAGCGGACGTGAAGCCGCCGGAAATTATTTTAGGTATTTTGAAGCATTTTTTATTGTCTGCGCCATTTATCTCATCTTGACGAGCATCATGACGCTTCTTCTCAATCGTTTTGAGCGGGTGCTGACCCGCTGACCCCGTATAGGTAAGGAAATAAAAAATGCATAAGGAACGAATGCAATCCATGGTTCTCCAAAAGGAGCCGATCCTTTATATCAAACAACTGAGCAAGCAGTATGGAGAACGTGTTATCCTGCGTGATATAACCATGAATATTTATCCCTGTGAAGTTGTAAGCCTGATCGGGGCATCAGGCTCAGGGAAATCAACGCTGTTGAGGTGCATCAACCAGCTTGAAACCCAAACATCCGGGAAAATTTATTTTGAAAGGAAACGTGTGGGCCGCAAGGGGTTCGATTTGGCCCAGTACCGAACGCGGGTTGGAATGGTGTTTCAGCATTTCAACCTGTTCAATAACCTGAATGTGCTGCAAAACTGCGTAGTTGGCCCAATAAACGTCATGCACAGGAACAAAGAGGAGGCATGCAGCGATGCTCTGGGCTACCTGAAGAAAGTTGGAATGGAAGCTTACGCGGATGCCCTTCCGAAACAGCTTTCCGGGGGGCAGAAGCAGCGGGTTGCCATTGCACGCGCCCTTTGCATGCACCCTTCCGTCATGCTCTTCGATGAGCCGACGTCAGCCCTAGACCCTCAAATGGTGGGGGAAGTTTTGGAGACGATACGCTCCCTGGCCCAAGAAGGCATGACTATGCTTATCGTTACGCATGAAATGCAGTTCGCACGCGATATTTCCAGCCGCGTGGCGTTCATGCACAATGGGGTCATTTTAGAAGAGGGAACGCCGCAAGATATTTTTGAAAGGCCTGCCTCTCCTCAGACAGCGGACTTTTTGAAGCGTTTTCTCGATCGCTGACATCAAGTGGCAAAAACGGATTACCACCATGACGCTTGTCAAAGATTACAAACAGATTTGGTATGACATAATATACTACCTCAGCGGAAGCCTATGCTATTCCATTGGGATCTATTCTTTTGCCAAAGATGCTGGCTTCGCTCCCGGAGGCTTTTCCGGAATCGCTCTGATTTGCAACCATCTTTGGAACCTGCCTATCGGCACCATGACATTGCTGTTCAATATACCGGCCATCCTTATCAGCTACAATGTCCTGGGGCGGGGCTTCCTGTTCAAATCACTTATAGCAATGGGGCTGTGTACTCTCTTTTTAGACGTAATCTTTCCTTTATTCCCTGTCTATGAAGGGGACCCCTTTCTGGCAGCCCTTTATTCCGGCGTGTTTATCGGGGTGGGGCTGGCGCTTCTGTATATGCGGGGAGCGTCGTCGGGAGGGACGGATTTCCTTACCCTGACGATAAAAGTCCTCTACCCGCATTTCTCCATTGGTTTCGTAACCCTTGTCTTTGATCTTCTCGTCATCCTTCTCGGCTGGCCCGTTTTCGGAAGCATCGACTCGGTACTTTATGGTTTGGCTTCTACTGCGCTTACATCATTGGTCATTGATAAGATTATGTATGGCATCGGCGCGGGAAAGCTGGTGGTGATCGTCACCAATCAAGGGCATGCCATCGCCAAGCGGATTGCTGAAATATCCAAGCGCGGCTCCACATTATTAAACGGCATAGGCACATATACAGGAACATCCAGGCATGTACTCCTCTGTGCCTGCACAAGAACGGAAATCTACACCATCTGTTCAGCAGCAAAAGAAATCGATCAGGGGGTCTTTGTCATGGTCACCGAAACGAGTGAGGTCTTTGGCAGGGGATTTATTGAAGGGAGCGTTAACTCGCAAGCGCTTCCTGTACGCAACAGGAAGAACAAAAGACGTAAGTACCGACTGCCGTCATCAACGCCTTCATACTAGATAGAACGCAATAATTATCCGAAGATACAAATACAGCGGTTCTTTTTATTCAATATGGCAGTAAGCTCAAAAAGGAGTGCTATATGGAAAAATTGTTCCTTATGGGCTTTATCGGTATATTAGGTTATTCCATAGGCTATTTTATAGGCAGATACAATGAAAAATACCGTGTAAGATCCATGTATCTTAAACGCCTTTCCAATGAAATAAAACATGCCCGCCAGCGCGGATTCCTAGATGGATATTATGCCTCGCTTAAGCGGACACAAGGCAAACAACAAGTAAAAAAATTGTCACAGCTATAAATTTTACTGAAAACGGACAAACAGTCTAAATATATTTGTCCATATCTTATGACAATATCATCATTGCATTCGGCATTGCATCAATAAAAAAATTAGCTCGAATAGGTGGAAAGCTGTCCAATTTATTACTATAAAAGTAAGAGAGAGAGAGAGAGAGAGAGAGAGAGAGAGAAAAAGAAAGAAAGCCCTGCCCTAGGGCGACGTGCTGGTCATGGGCGCGGGTGCGAGAGGGTTTGCGGTTCTTATCATTTTAGGCTCTGTCATGGCATGTGGTTGTTTCATCTCCACAGCACGCTGAAACTACAGCTTTTTTATCCGGTTTTCCCATTGGCGGAATCCACAGCCAAAACATTTTGTTGGTTATCCCTTTGGAACTTCAAAAAAAGCATCAACCATTTTCTATGACACAGCCTCGTTTCAATGCGTCGGATATAGACATATTATCCCCAAATATCTCCAAAAACTGTCTTCTATTGCCTCATCATATTGAGATGTTATGTATTGGCTGTGTCCTAAAAATGGTTGATGCTTTTTTCCTTGAAGTTTCAAAGGAATAACCAGAAAAATGCCTTAGCCATAGGTTTCGCCAAAGGGAAAACTGGAGAAAAAGGCTGTATTTTCACCATGCTATGGGATGAAACAACCGCATGCTATGACAGAGCCTATGTGTTTATGCTTCATTCAGCCTGCTCAGAACCGGCCTCTTCCGTCGGCAGGAGTGTACCCCATCACCGAGAGGGATTTTGAGCACGCCCACGGCCCCAGATGGGCACTCCCTTATGGGGCTGTGACGCACAGCAGCTCTGGCCTTGGGCGGCTTTAGGGAATGAGGACAATATCGGGAACGGTTGCAGGCGATGGCCGGGCTGGGCACGATACCAAAAAGGAGCAAGTGGAGCGTTTTTGCCTTCAGGAAATGCCGAAGCGAAGGGAAGAGTCTATCAGATTTGCTCTAGGCCGTGTCGTCATTTAATATATAATTACTTGAAATTATTGAAACAATATTTTGCAATCCAAAAACAGTTCAATAGTTTCAATATATTATATCTAATTGACGACACGGCCTGGTTTTGGTGCGCCGTGTGTTACGCCATCAATTGGTGAGGTGTGCCCGGAGGACTGTACAGTTCGTTATCTTATCCGGGCACGGCAACAGTTTTTTAAGTGCATTAACTTGAAAAACAAATGCTTGCCGTCCCCATCGCACAAGGCTTCCATGTGTGGCGTACCTTATTGCATACCAAAGCGGTTAAGCCGTCCGCACAGGCGAAGATGGGACGGCAAAACCGGCAAACTATGGTATTACAAAACACTGAGCAGTACGGCAGGGAAAAACAATAGCCGGGTTAGCGTGACGGCCTTTTTTGAAGCCCACTCCCGGAGGGAGGGGGAAGCGAAAGCGAGAAAGAGGACTGCAAGCACTCCCGATGGCGCGAACAGGCCGAACCATACCAGCGTCCCCACGCCCGGCCCATAGGCATGGCAGGTGAACAGCAAGGCCAACCCCAGCGGCAGCCAGCCCTCATGCCAGCGGAACAAGGGATGGTCAGGGATGGGGGCATGCCCGTCCGGATCTTTGATCCCAAGCAGGCAGCACCCCGCCAACAACAAAAGGAAGGCGCAAAAGCTCATGATTCGGTACCTCCCGTGCGGGTGGGCTGGCCAGGTTTTTCAGCGTCCGCGTCAGTGCCGGGAAAGCTGGAGCCGTTTTTTTCCGACGATGTTTCTTCCCCAATGGAGGGCACTTCCGATGGGCCGTCGTATGCGGGTGGGGTCGATTCCGCCTTGCTGCGGGCAAACGGCCCTTTTTTCCAAAAGGCGAGGGCGCTGTGAAGCTTTCCAAGCCGGTCGTGCAGCCAAGCCCGGAAGGAATGCGCCCCGGAGGAAGGCAGGAAGGCCCGCGCCCGGCGGTGTTCACGTATACCGGCGGTCAGCAGCCCAAGGCCCACGGCAAGGGCCGCACAATCAATGCCCGCAAGCTGCCAGGGGCCGCTCATAAGGGAACCCGGCAGGGCTATCCCTCCGGTCATGCCGTTGAGCACCGGGAGCAATGCGAGGGCCGCGCCCCCCACCACAAGCTGTTCGCCGCGGGCCAAAGGCCACGGACGCGCCCAAGCGTGCGTGAAACAGCAAGCCCACACAAAAAAGAATGTGAGCATTTCCCACACGTCGCGCTGAATCAGGTCGGCGGAAAGCAGGCGGTTCCCCCAGAAGAATGAGGCTACGGAAAGGGGCAGCCCCGCGATCAGCGCCGTGTTCACGGCGGATACCGCACGGAGGGAAGATGGGGGCGTCCCCACCTTTTCCCGCATACGTTCCCACAGGATAAGCCCAGCGGCGATCATGCCCGCAGTCAGCAGCCCGGAAAGGAACAGCAAGGCGCGCGGAAGCGGGCCGGCAAAACGCCCAAGATGGATTGCGCTGGCGGCGTACCAGACGGAACGCACGAGGGAAGGCGATTCCTCTTGCGTGGATTCATAGATTTTGCCCGTATCGGGAACGAGGGTAAGCCGTTCCGGAGTGGCCCGGCGCGCCAGCAGCCCACCGCGCGACTGGACGGCTTCAACAGAAACCGCGCGATCATCCTGGAAAGAGATGACCAGTTCCCCCGCACCGCATTCCGGCCACCGCGCATCCGCAATCCGAAGCAGGCGTTCCGGGTCGGGTATGCCATAGTCCTTCCAAGGCGTATGCCCGCCGGGGCTGTATGTCTTCTCGGCCCCATTGCCGCTGGGCAGCAGGGGGGGCCGCTTCGATTCCATGACAAAGGAACGCGCATCCTCACGGTAGAAAGGGTACAGTGCGGAAGGCAGGAGCGACTGAGCGAGCAGCACAAGCCCGGATATGGAAAACAAGAGGCAGAAGGGAAGGATCAGCCCGCCAAGGACACAGTGGGAGTCACGCCAGGCGAGTTTTCCCGGCCGGGGATGGAACAGGAAAAAATCGCGGAAAAAATGCGAACGCAGGCAAACCCCGCTGACGAGCACCACCAGCATCGCCAGCGTTGCCATACCGATCAGGCTGCGGCCCGTACCCCGGTCCACCCCAAAAAGGTCGACGTGGAGCCGATACAGGAACGTCCCGCCGCGCGTAAGGCGCGCCTCCACCTTGCCGCCGTCTTCCGGATCGAAATATTCGGGGGCCATGCCGTGGTGGGCATGCACCTCCTCCCCAGAGGCCCATGCCGCTGCGGGCAGGGGCATCCGTTCCGTGGGCAGGACGATGCGCCACATGCTTTCACCGGGGGCCCGGCTGGCGAGATAGTCCAACCCTGAACGGGCGGCCCGTACCTTTTCCTCAATGCCGGTATGGGGCAAGGCCGCCTCATGCGTTTCCGGCTGAAGCCAGAAGGTAATTTCAGAACGGTACAGCGCCAGCGAGCCGAAAAGGAACAGGAAAAAGCCGATCCATCCGATGACGAGCCCCACGGAAGAGTGCAGCTCGCGCAGGCTGCTGCGGAAGGAAACGCTCATGGCTGAACCCCCTTGTCCCGGCAGGGCGGCTGCGTAAGCAGGGACATTCCAAAGTACGCCAACATCACAAGCGGCGTAAACAAAACGAGGACGATAAGGAAAGCTGCGGCCGTCGCCTCAAAAGGAGGCAGCGGCAATACGGAAGACAGGCCAGGGGCCAACAGCCAGATACCAAGATAGCCGGCCGCGAGCGCACCTGCGGCGCGGAGCCACGGCAGGAGCCGCGGATGGATGGACAGTAGGCGATTCATTTCGGCATCCTCAGGAATAGTCAAAAAACAGGAGGGATGGCATGCGGGATTGGATGCCCGCATGCCATCCTGCCGCCCCATAAAGGGCGGATTGTCGGCGTAACGGTTTAGAAGGTATAGGCTACCTTGAGCCACAGGCGGCGGCCATCCTGCGCATAGCTGTAGGTATCGCCGGTGTCGCGCTTGTCGTTGAAGAGGTTATAGACCACGGCGCTGAGCTTGAGGTTCTCGTAGGCTTCCCAAGTGATGCCGATATCCGTGGTGAGCGTGGTGTCTTCATTTTCGTCCAGCGTGCCGCCCTGACCGAAGTTCGGATAATATTCCTTGCCCCTGTACTGGAGCGTGGCGAACGTGCTTACGTCCTCAATGGGCATCCAGTCGACGGTGAGGTTGGCCATATGCTTGGGCGTGGCCACAAGGGGAGCCCCAACAAGTCCGTCATACTTATGAAATTCATAGGGCAGGTTGGTCGCCCCGTCCGTAATCTTGGAGTGGGTGTAGGTGTAGTTGGCCTTGGCGGAAAGGGCTTCCGTGAACTTGTAGCCCAAGCTGAATTCCACGCCGTAGACATGGGCCCCGGTGACGTTGTAGTAGGTGCTGAGCCCCACCCCCGTATCCTGATCGATGATGGGCTGGCCGTCAGGCCCAAGGATGCCGTTGCTCCCCGTGTTGACGATCTTGTTTTCGTAGTCGGTGTAGAATGCGGTGACGCCGCCGCTCAAGCGCGAATCGTCATAAAGGATGCCCAGTTCGTAGTTGACGCTCTTTTCAGGATCAAGAGAGGGGTTGCCGCGGGTGATGGAACCACCCCGCTGCGGCAGGCCGAACGAGGGATCAAGCTGGATGATGGAAGGGGACTTGAAGCCCCAAGCGACGCCGCCCTTCAGCGTCCAGTCGGGCAGGAAGTTCCATACGGCGTAGGCACGCGGCGACCAGTGCCCGCCGAAGTAGTCGTTATGATCGTAGCGGACGCCCCCGGTCAGGCTGAAGTTGTCCAGCAGCCACCATTCGTCCTCGATGAAGGCTGAAAATTCTTCCATGGAAGACGTCGTATTCTTGACGTAGCCATTCGAGGTAATGGTGGAATAATACCCCGAATCCTTGAGCTCTCCCTTTTTGTACTGCCCGCCGACAAGCAGGATATGGTCGCCCAGCGGCAGGTTATAGGTGCCTTCCAGCGTGGTGTTGGTCACTTCCGGGCGGCCGCTCTGACTGCCTTCGCTGCTGATCTCCTCACGGTAGGCGTCAAATTCCATTCTGCCCGAAAGGATGTTCCCGGCATAGGAAAAGTCGTACTGCGTGCGGTCATAGATGGTTTCTTTGGAATCCGCATCGGGGGCCAGGGTCTTGCCGCCCGTCGTGTTGAACGTCTGCTCCTGTTCGGTGATGCCGAGCATGAATTCCTGCCCCTCCACAGGGGTGAACCACAACCGCGTGGTGCCGTTCAGCTTCTTGTGCCGGGCCACGCCGTCAAGAACATGGTCTTCCTGTCTGGCCGAGGCGTCACCCCAGATCTGGACGCCCAGCTTTCCGGGGATGATGGGGCCCGTCAGGTAAATATCCCCCGCCAGCGCATCGCCGCCCGATCCCTGCCGGATGGTGGAGCTGGTGGAGAACGCCCCCGTCCACTTGTCGCCCACCTTGCGGGTGATGACGTTGATCACGCCGCCCATGGCTTCGGAGCCGTACAGCGTGGACATGGGGCCGCGGATGACTTCGATGCGCTCTATGGCTTCAATCGGGGGCATCCATCTGGTTTCCATGCCCTGGTTGATGCCTCCCTTCTGAGTGGTGCCCGTCGTATTCTGGCGGCGCCCGTCCACCAAGATCAACACCTTGTCGGATTCCATGCCGCGGATGGAAATGGTGCCGGTATCCCCGCCGAGCATGGATACGCCCTCTACGTCACGCAGCGCGTCCGACAGAGAATTGACGGCCTTGTTTTCAAGCTCCTGCCGAGTGATGACGGTCACAGAGGCCGGGGCATCTTTGACTTCCTGCGCATAGCCCGCTGCGGTCACGACGACTTCGGACGAGTCGATCACATCCGCGGCATGGGCCGGGGCCGCCCCCAATGCGCAAAGCATGGCGAAAACACCGAGAGCCGGGGCCGGCTTCCCGATTTTGGCCGATACACTCTTCAAGGCGGCAGACATACCTCTCATTCCTCCTTGGCCTTATTGTCAAACGGGCCATGATACGTTAGATTGTGATTATGAAAATCAACATCACTAATGCGAGGAAAAATAAAAAGGAGTCCTGACAGCAAACTGACAGCCCCATTTTTTTTCGGGCCATGCGCAGGATTTTTGTTTTGGCTCTGTCATGGTACATGGTTGTTTTGTTTCAGCAATACACTGAAAATATATGCTTTTTATCCAAATTTTCCGCCAGTGGGTTCTGTGATTGGGGGATTTTATTGGTTATTTCCTTGGAATTTCAAGGAAATAAAGCATCAACCGTTTTCTAGGACACAGCCTTTGTTTTCTGGAGGAGTCATGACCCTGCTGGTTATTGAAGATCACCCCGTATTGCGTTCCCGGCTGATGGAACATTTCACCCGCGCGGGGTTTGCCGTGGATGCCGCACCCGACGGTGCAAGTGCGCGGGACTATTTGGATAACAGGATGTATGACGTTGTAATTCTTGATCTTGGCCTGCCGGACATGGACGGGATCGACCTGCTCGCCCGCCGGGACGGGGGCATGCAGCGCTGCGTCATCCTGACGGCGCGGGATGCGCTGGAGGATCGGGTGCGCGGGCTGGATCTCGGCGCGGACGACTATGTCCTGAAGCCGTTCGCCATGGCGGAGCTTGACGCCCGCGTCCGGGCCGTGCTGCGCCGTCCGGGAAGCATCTCTTCGGGGATATTGTCCTGCGGGAGGCTGCATTTCGACGCGCGCCCGGCACGCCTCGGTCGGAGGGCGGGCGCTGCCCCTATCGCGCCGGGAGGGGATGCTGTTGGAGGAACTGCTGCGCCAGTCCCCCCGCGTTGTGATCAAGGAGCTGCTTGAGGAACGCCTCTACAACTATGAAGAGGAAGTCACCCCGAACGCGGTGGAGGCTGTCGCTTCCCGCCTGCGCCGCAAGCTGCTCAGCGCGGGCGCGGACTGCCGCATGGAGACGGCGCGGGGGCTGGGGTACCGCATCGTTCCATCAGAATCCTCCGGCGAGAGGGCACCCTCTCAAAGGCGCGGCTGATGCCCTGCCGCCCCATAGAATTCAGCCTGCGTTCGCGCATCCTCGTGGCCTTGGTGATCGTTCTGGTGCCGGCCATCGTCTTGCCGATGATCCATGTCTATGGCACACGGGACGATCTGCGGCGCAACATACTGCTCTTCCAAGCCGAAAAGGTATCGCGGGGCATCCGCGCCGACACCGTGGATCAACTGCCCCTTACGTCCAAAAACGGCGAAGAGATGTATTACACGCTCTATACGCCGGAAGGGGAACTGCTCTGGCACTCCCCAAACGCCGGTCGCCCGCGTATGTTCCGGCCCGCGCTTCTGGACGAGAGGAAACGCTTCAACGGCTGGTATTCGGCCTACGCCGGAGCGGAAATCAGCGTTCCGGTGCGCCTCCCTGACGGCAACATCCTTATGGTGTCCAAACGCGACGAAAAGGAACGCGAGGTGCTTGACAGGCTTCTGGGGAGCCGGTTGGAAAAAAGCCTCTTCCTGCTGATGACATACGGAACGCTCGCAGTGCTGCTGGTCACGTTCCTGCTGCGGTGGACCATGCGCCCCGTTTACAGGGCCGCCGCCCTGACCCGCCGGATCAAACCCGACGAGCCGGGGCAAAGCATACCTCTGGCAGGCGTCCCTTCCGAAATGCGCGAGCTTGTGGAGGCCGCCAACGAGGTGCTCAAACGCCTCTCGGCAGCCTATCAGAGGGAAAAGCATTTCGTATCCGATGCCGCGCATCAGCTCCGCACGCCTTTGACCGTCCTTGGGCTCATGCTGGAAGAAGGCAAGAACGAAGGGCGGCCGGACTGGGAGGGGATCCGGCGGGAGTTCCGGCATATGGAACGCATGGTGCAGCAGCTTGGGCGTCTGGCCAAAAGCGAAGGGATGGCCCTGCACGCGCCCCCCAAGCCGGTCAACTTTTCCCGGCTGGTTAGGGAAACCGCGGCGGCCCTGTTCCCACTCTTTGAGAAACAGGGGAGGATGCTGGAAGCCTTCATCATGGACGGCCTCCACTGCCGCTGCGATCCCATCACCATGCGTGAACTCGTGATCAACCTGCTTGAAAACGCGCTGCTGCACGGCAAGGGGACGGTACGGGTCAGCGTGCTCCAGAAAAACGGGCGCATACTCATGGACGTGTCGGATGAAGGGGAAGGGGTGCCCGAAATGCTGCGTGAATCCATGTTTGAACGGTTCCGTAAAAGGGAAAGCAACTCCCCCGGCTCTGGATTGGGCCTTGCCATTGCACGGCAGACGGCCCGCAATGCCGGAGGCAGCGTCGCCTTCATTTCGTCCAGCCCCTGCGTGCTGCGGCTGGATATTCCGAAAGCGGCGGCGGAATGACTTCCCTCCGCCCCATGCCCCCTGAACCGGCAGGTTCCTGCCGCACGGGAACACGGACGCCGGACAATGCGCTGCGCCACATATGCACCCCTCCGGCGCGGCCTAAAAAACGGCAAGTATAACTCCGCGCCCCGCCACATATGCCGCCCCCTCCCCGTCTCCCACCAGCCCACCAAGGCAAGACCCAAGCGGTGCCCGGCACCGTCCGGCTGTTTTGGGCAAGCGGACACGCCGCTGCCGTGCATCACCGCCCCGCCGGTTCAGCCGCGAATACCGGCTCGGAGACACCCCAGTCGCCAAGAGAGGATGCCATGCTTGAGATTACCCGCATTTCCCTGCCGAAAGACGCCCCTGCCGCCAAGGGGAGATGCGCCCGTGGAACGGAGGCGGCATCGGCCTGAACCTCAGCGCCTTGGAACGGAACCGGACGGCGGATTGCTCGGCAGGCTGCCCGGCACGCCCAGAGCGGCGGACAGCCCTCTTCCGCCCCCCCAAAAAAGAAAACGGGAACGGCACTTGATGAGCCGCCCCCGTTGCCGCCTGTGCAGCCACAGGGCGTTCCCGGCATCACCGCCCCACCTGCTCAGCCGCGAATACCGGCTCGGAGACGCTCCTACCGTCAAGGGAGGATGCCATGCTTGAGATTACCCGCATTTCCCTGCCGAAAGACGCCCCTGCCGCCAAGGGAAGATGCGCCCGTGGAACGGGGCGGCATTGGCCTGAACCTCAGCACGTTGGAACGGAACCGGACGGCAGATTGCTGCCGGCAGGCTACCCGGTACGCCCAGAGCGGCGGCCCTCTTCCGCCCCCCCAAAAAGAAAACGGGAACGGCAATTGATAAGCCGTCCCCGTTGCCGTCTGTGCAGCCACAGGGCGTTCCCGGCATCACCCCCACCTGCTCAGCCGTGAATACCGGCTCGGAGACGCTCCTACCGTCAAGGGAGGATGCCATGCTTGAGATTACCCGCATTTCCCTGCCGAAAGACGCTCCTGCCGCCAAAGGAAAATACGCCCGTGGAACGGAGGCGGCATCGGCCTGAACCTCAGCGCCTTGGAACGGAACAGGACGGCGGATTGCTCGGCAGGCTACCCGGCACGCCCAGAGCGGCGGCCCTCTTCCGCCCCCCAAAAAAGAAAACGGGAACGGCACTTGCTGGGCCGTCCCCGTTGCCGTCTGTGCAGCCACAGGGCGTTCCCGCCCCGCCATCATTGGGAAGGCGCGGAACATTTTAACGCGGCAGGGACTCCGCATAGATCTCAATGGTGTGCTTGACCTGAACGGGATCATTGTTCCGGGCCAGCATATCCGAAAGCTGCATCATGCAGGCCGGGCATCCCGTCGCCACGACTTCCGCACCGCTGGCGATTACGTTGTCGCGCTTGCGCTGGCCCATCTTGAGAGACAGGTCATAGTGGGTCAGCGTGAACGACCCCCCGCAACCGCAGCAACGGTTGGCTTCGGCCATTTCCACGAGGTTGTATTCCGGGTTCATGCGGATGAGATCGCGGGGCTGCCTGCTCACGCCAAGGGACTTCTGGAGGTGGCAGGATTCGTGATACGTCACCTTCGTCTGCCCCTTGGCCTGCGCCTTGGGGCTGATGTGCAGCACGTCCACGAGCAGCGCATTGATGTCGATGGCCTTGGGCGCCAGCGCGTTGATCGCGTCACGGTAGCGCGGCGGCAGGTTGTTGGAGAACTGCGCCCAGAACTCGCGGATAGCCACCGTACACGACGAACACGGCGTGACGATGTAGTCGAAATTCTGCTCCTTCAGGATATCCACATTGTGCATGACCATTTTTTCAAATCCCTGCCGATCGCCGGAAGCCAGAGCGGGCATACCGCAGCAGGCATAGTTGTCGGACAGGAAAACGCCGATCTCATGGTAGTCAAACACTTTAAGGCAGGCTTCGGAGACGTTGACGTAAACCTTGTCCCCAAGGCAGCCGGGGAAGAAAGCTGCTTTGATGCGGCTTTTGCCCACGGGCGTATTCACATTGCCGACCGTACTGTGCAGGGGCTTTGCCGCCAGCTTGGGCATATGGCGATCGCCGAGCATGGGCTTCAGCAAGGGCGCACATACCGTATTCTGCGGCTTGGCCTCATCCTTGAGGACGAGGTTCTGGAACGGCGCGCTCAGACGCAGCAGCGTACCGAACAGGCGCGGATTGGGGAGCAGCATCCGAAACGCGGCCTTCTTGATGGCCGAAAGCCCCAAGTATGTCGCCACAATAGCCCGCGCCTCAAGGAAAATGTCGGTCGTCTTCACACCTGAGGGGCAGTTCGCCTGGCACGAGCCGCAGAGGAGGCACCGCGACAGCTTCTCGTTCACGGCCTCAGGGTCTTCAATGATGCGATGGGCAAGGTTTTCGACAAGGGCGATCTTCCCGCGGGTGAGGTCGCCTTCGATACGCGTCGTCATATACATGGGGCAAAACGCCTGACAGAACCCGCATTTCATGCAGGCCGCCAGTTTGTCGTCCAGAGACATCAGGGCATTGGCAAGTTGGGTAAGCTCGTCCATGAACCATTCCTTCCCGAATAAAAAGTCAAAACCTGTCGGCCTCAGAAGCCGCCTTCCGCCGTCATGGAAGCCCTAGAGGGAAACGATCTTTGAAGCGTTGAGCAGCTTCTTCGGATCGAAAGCGGAGCGCATACGCCGCATGTACCCAAGAGTCCCCTTTGAGGTTTCCAGTTCAAGCCACTTCTTTTTGGCGGTGCCGATGCCGTGTTCGCCCGACAACGTCCCCCCAAGCTCCAGAGCCATGTTGAACAGATCGTCCACGGCCCGCTCCACACGGGAGAATTCTTCCTTGTCGCGCTTGTCGCAGAGGATGGACGGGTGCAGGTTGCCGTCCCCGGCGTGGCCGAAGGTGCCGATGGTCACATGATGGCGCGCGGCGATCCTGTCGAGCGCCTCAAGCATGGCGGGGATCTTGGAGCGCGGCACGGTCGCGTCTTCAAGCATCAGCGTGGGGCGGCAGCGGGCCAAGGCGGGGATCGCCACGCGGCGGGCTTCCCAGATCCGCGTCTTCTCCGCGGCGTCCTTGGCAACCACAACTTCCAGCGCACCGGAATCCTTGAGGACTTTTTCCACGCTCACGGCTTCGTCGGCAACCTGCGCCGGATGGCCGTCCACTTCGATGAGCAGGATGGCCGCAGCGTCGCGCGGCAGGCCGATGTTCACGTAGTCCTCAACATAGTTGATGGTCGCGTTGTCCATGAATTCCAGCGTACAAGGGACGACATGCGCGGCGATGATCCCGGCGACGGCCTGCGAAGCGCGCTTCACTTCGGAAAAAATGGCCATCATGGCTTTGGAGGCTTTGGGCGGCGTCACCAGCTTGAGGACGGCCTTGCTGGTAAGGGCCAGCGTACCTTCCGAGGCGACAAGCAGTTCGGTGAGGTTGTAGCCGTATTCGCATCCCCGCCCGCAAACCCCGGTCTTCATGAGCTCGCCGGTTTCGGTCAGGACTTCGAGGCCCATGACATACTTTTTCGTGGTGCCGTACTTCAGGCCGCGCAGCCCGCCGGAGTTTTCAGCGATATTGCCGCCCATGGTGGACACGGACATGGAGCCGGGATCGGGCGGATAAAACAGCCCGCGGGCCGCCACCGCCGCCGCAAGGTCGCAGGTTATCACGCCGGGCTCAACCACCGCGTACATCTCTTCCTCATTGATTTCGAGAATCCTGTCCAAACTGTTGGTCAGGATAATGACGGCGTCGGTGCTGTCGGGGATGGTCCCGCCGCTCAGGTTCGTCCCGGAACCGCGGATAGTGATGGGAATGCCTTCCTCATAGCATTTCTGGATCAACGGCCCAAGCTGGTCCGTGCGTGTGGGACGGACGACAAGGCCCGGAACGACGGGAGGCAGGACCGCCGCGTCATACGCGTAATTCTGGCGATCCGCCTCGCCCGTCAATACATTCTCCCGGCCGATGATCTTTTCGATTTCCCTAATGAACGAAAGGCTTAACATACGTCTCTCCGCAGCATGAAACGTGGACACCCGATGGCGCGAACAAAGCCGGAAGCACGCTTGCGTTCCGGCCTTCCCCCTGAGGCAACACGGAATAGTCAGTTCAGACAGGATAGCCCAAAACCCATGCCTTTTCATTCATTGAATGCTCAACCCTTTTTATTTATTGCATTACCGAGTGACGTTTCTTATCTGAAAAAATCTATTTTGCTCTTTATATTTTACGGTTGACAAAGAAATATTTCCTTTTTCTTTCAATAAACATAGATAATATGAATCCTCGCCCGGCCCTCCATTTTCCACGCATGATCTGTTCAACATCTTTGTTCTTTTTTTCACGTCATCCCGCACGAGACACGAAGAGGGCGTCCCGATATGCCTCATCCGCCTCCCGTCCGCCTTCCGCCTCCCGGCGCATCCGGCCTGAAAGACGCAGGACAGCTGCCGCATCGTGTACCAATATCCACCTCCCGGCACATTCGGCCTGAAAGCAATTCCCTTGCAGGCTCCTCTGCGCTATGATGCCGAAGGTCTGTCAGAATAGCTGGTTGTTCCATCTCCACAACATG
Source organism: Bilophila sp. (assembly GCF_057864385.1). NCBI lineage: Bacteria > Pseudomonadati > Thermodesulfobacteriota > Desulfovibrionia > Desulfovibrionales > Desulfovibrionaceae > Bilophila > Bilophila sp. The sequence goes on from NZ_DBMAFI010000020.1 coordinate 52,735, forward strand.
GTGAACATACAGCCTTTTTCCCCAGCTTTCCCCTCGGCGGAATCCCCGGCTGGGGCGTTTTGCCGGTTATTCCTTTGAAACTTCAAGGAAAAAGCATCAACCATTTTCTATGGCACAGCCATGCCAAAAACCTTTTCCCTATCCGCAAGGAGGCAGCCATGCTTGAACTGTTGCAACACCGCCGCAGCATCCGCACCTTCACCGACGAGCCCGTCTCGCAGGAAGACATCGACAGCCTGCTCAAGGCCGCCCTGCTCGCCCCTTCCTCGATGGGCAAGAAACCCGTCGAATGTATCGTTGTCCAGAACAAGGAAACCATAGCCCGCCTCAAGACCTACAAAAAACACGGCACCACGCCTCTCGAAACAGCCCCCCTCGCCATTGTGGTGATTGCCGACAGCCAGAAATCCGACGTGTGGGTGGAGGATGCCTCCATCGTCTCCATTCTCATCCAGCTTGAGGCGGAAAAGATCGGGCTCGGTTCCACGTGGATCCAGCTTCGGAGGCGCGAAGGCGACAGCGGGCCTTCCGAAGAGGCTTTCCGGCAGGAACTTGGCATCCCTGAGCATTATGGCGTCCTCAGCGTCATCGCCATCGGACACAAGAACGAGCGGAAGACCCCCTATACCGATGCGGATCTTGATTTCACCAAGATCCACCATGAGAGGTTCTGAGGACGCCGGGGCAGGGGTATTCCCTGCCCGGATCGCCCTGCCCTCACCGATGAAGATCCTTTATAATTCAAATGGTTCAACGCATGAACCAACGTGCCCTGCCTGTCAGGTTCATGCCCGCCGGTCAGCCGGTTCAATCCGTGCACCAACGCGCCATACTGGATAGATCCACGTTTTCCTTGTTCATGCCAGATTCCTTCCGTACACTAACGCGCCCTGCCCTCCCGCCGGACGGCACGCCCTACGCTCCCGCCTGAGGCGAAAAATTCCCCGGCTATCCCAAAGGGCATCGAACCCGTCCGAGCGCCACAAAAAGCTCCCCATGCCAAACCATAAAAAAGGAGGCCCCTTCCACGGAAGGAGCCTCCCCATTTTTGCTGCGCCGACGGGCTAGTTGGCGCCGAACCACTTTTCAAGGATCTGCTTTTCGATGCCCTTTTCCCGAACGGCCTTGATGCCGACGTTCAGCTTCTGGGCCAGTTCCTTATCGTTCTTGCGGAGCGCGAAGCCGTAGAACTCAGGATCGCCGGTCACGAGGCCGATGTGGAACTTGTCGCGGTATTCGTCCTTGGTGTTGGCGTAATACTTGGCGACCGGGTCATCACACATCACGGCGTCAAGGTTGCCCTTGGCGAGGTCTTCAAAGGCAAGGCCCACTTCGTCGTAGGTCTTCACAACCATCTTGATCTTGGAAGCGGGGATGGTCTGAACCATGGCGGTCGTGCCGATTTGCCCGCCGACCCGCTTTCCGGCGAGTTCTTCAAGATTCTTGATTTCCTTGCCGAGCGGCAGGACTACGGCCTGATGAAGCTCATAATAAGGCTCAGTGAACAGCATGGCCTTCTTGCGCTTGTCGGTAATGCTCACGGACGCGGCGATCACGTCCACCTGATTCGAGGCGAGCGCCGCAAAAATGCCGTCCCATGCAATGTTCTTGACCTGCACGTCAAAACCGGCTTCCTTGCCCACGGCTTTGATGTAGTCAATGGAGAACCCGACGATTTCCTTGTCCTTATTCAGCATTTCGTTCGGCGGGAACGTGGGATCCGAGGCCACGACAAGAGGCTTTTCGGCAAAGGCGACCGAAGCGCACAACAGCAGGGACAACAGGGAGACAGCCAAAGTACGGAACATATTTTCCTCCAAGGTGTTGACATTACAGTCCGGCAATGCCGGCTGGACAGAAGCGCCCTTTACAATATGGGCCCCGATTTAGCATGTTTCAAGGAAAGATGTAACCCGTACAATCCGCCATCCCCGCCCTTATCCCGGCGATCTCCATATATTCCCCAAAACGGGCTTTGGGCACACGGCCCGCGCCACCGCGCCCATTTCCCCGCCAAAAAACAAAATTCCCCGGATGCCGCCCGCGCAGGTTGCCAGCCGGGAAGCGTTCATCTATGTTTTCAAGCCGATTCGCACTTCTTTCCCCTTTCCCAAGGATACACTGATGGCTCATACGATTTATCTCATCGGCGCACGCGCCGCCGGCAAAACGACCTTTGGCGGCGCGCTGGCGCGGCAGCTCGGCTGCAATTATGTGGATACCGACATCCATTTGCGTGAAACGACAGGAGAAACAGTAGCGGACATCGTATCCCGCGAAGGCTGGGACGGTTTCCGCAAACGGGAAAGCGCCGTCCTCCGGGAAGTCACCGCTCCCGCGACCGTCATCGCCACCGGGGGCGGCATGGTGCTTGCCGAGGAAAACCGCCGCTTCATGCGTGAAAACGGCATTGTGCTCTATCTTTCCGCCCCGGCAGAAGTCCTTGCGGCCCGCCTGCAAGCCAACCCCAACGCCGCCCAGCGCCCCACGCTCACCGGGAAATCCATTGCGGAAGAAGTGGCCGAGGTGCTCGCCGCCCGCGAACCGCTCTACCGTGAAATCGCCACACACATCCTCAATGCCGCCGCCACGCCCAAAGCGCTCTTGGCCGAGGCCTTGGCGCTTTTGAAGGCGTAACCGCGCGCCTCTTCCCTTTGACGCTGTCATGGCAAGGGATTGACTGTTGTTTCATGCCATTCAAGGCGGATGCCGGGGATTTTCCGCCGCTGGGTCCACCACGGCAACAGCCTTGGGAGCCCCAACAAAAGCATTTGCCGTAACAGCGAATCCCTACATGCCGTGACGGGGCCTTTCCTTTTTCTGCGCCCTCCGGGGAAAACGGCGTTTTTTCCCGCAGCCCTCAAGCCATGAAAGGAAAGGCATTGTCATAAGCATATGGTTGTTTCATCTCCACAGTACGGTGAAAATACAGCCTTTTTCTCCAGCTTTCCCTTTGGCGGGATTCACGGCTAAGGCATTTTATCGGTTATTCCTTTGGCACTTCAAGGAAAAAAGCATCAACCGCTTTCTAGGCCGTGTCGCCAATTAGATATAATCTATTGAAATTATTTAACTATTTTTCAAGCTACAAAAGGATTATTTCAATAGTTTCAAATGATTATACGTAACATAACGACACGGCCTAGGGCATAGCCAAAGGAAAACGCCGCCTTCATATATGAAAAGCCCCCGGAAACACTTCCGAGGGCTTGTGCCATCCGTTGAAAGGCGCTCTCCGCCAGAGCAATGCGGGGGACTCCCCGCCCGCACCCTCATCATCAACGACGCAGGCTAAAAAAGAGTACCAAGGCCCCTCGCGGAGCCCCTCCCCTACCGGCTATTCGCTCCTCTTCTTATGCGAAGAGCGCAGGCGGACGCGCATGGGGGCGTGCTCAATGCGGAAAATCTTGCGGAGGGAACGGTCGAGATAGCGGGCATAGGTTTCGGAGACACGCTCCGCGTCGCTCACGAAAAACACGAACGTCGGCGGGGCTATTTCCGCCTGCGTCAGGTAGAAGAACTTCGGGCGCGAACGCTTGACCACCGGGGGCTGGTGCTTCGCAAGCACTTCCTCCATAGCCCGGTTGAGCGCGCCCGTCCCGATGCGGATGTTGCACTCTTCACGGATCTGCCCGGCAAGCGGGATAATACGCCCAAGGCCAACCTGCTTCATGGCCGACACCATCAGCACCGGCACATGCGGGCAGAACTGGAGCACTTCCTTAAAGCTCTTTTCCAGCGCGGCCTGTTCCTTGCGGCCCACAAGGTCGATCTTGTTCACCAGAATCATGAAGGGCGTCTTGCGCTCGTCCAGCAGATCGATGAGCCGCTTGTCCTGCGCGGTCACGCCCTCAAGCGCGTCAATGACGTACAGCGTCACGTCCGCCTTGGTCGTGGTCTTGAGCGAGGAGTTGACCGAAAAACGCTCCACAGTGTCCGTAATGCGCGTGCGGCGGCGTACCCCGGCCGTATCCACGAACACGCAGGCCCGCCCGTCGCTCACAAAGGGGATGTCCACGCTGTCGCGCGTCGTCCCCGCCACATTGCTGACGATCATGCGGTCTTCGCCGATCATGGCGTTCACCAGCGAGGACTTGCCCGCGTTGGGACGCCCAAGCATGGCGAGGCGCAGCACGTTTTCCGGCTTCGCTTCGGCATCGGGGTCTTCAGCGGGCAGCAAGTCCACCATTTCCTCTTCGAGCGCCCGGATGTTGTGGCCGTGCTCGGCGGAGAGGGCCAGCATGGGGAAGCCGAGGGCGTGGAATTCGGCCAGCATGGTATCCTCATGCTCCATGCCGTCCACCTTGTTGACTACCAGCAGGGTCGGCTTCCCGGCCCGGCGCACGAACGAGGCAAGGTGCTCGTCGAAGGGCATCAGCCCGTCACGCCCGTCCACCACGAGGCAGAACACCGAAGCCTCGTCCATGGCGGCCTGCGTCTGCTGGAGGATTTCCGCCTCGAACCCGCGCAGCCCTTCGGGGCCGTCGGCTACGGAATAATGGCTGTCGAGCGTCACGCCCCCGGTGTCGATCAGGGTGAAGGAACGCCCGCTCCGAGAACGCACCACGCCTTCCATACGGTCGCGGGTGACGCCCGGACGGTCATGGGTGATGGCCCGGTTACTGCGAATAAGCCGATTGAACAGCGTGGACTTGCCCACGTTGGGACGGCCAAGCAAAGCGATTTTGGGGAGCATGCGACTTCCTCATCAAATATCGGGTGACGCCCGCAACAACGGGCAGGGACAACGTGAGGCGCGGAAACCGCCCTCAAACATAAAGCTCTATGGGATGGGTGGGGTGCAGGGGGAAGCCTTTCCCCTTCCCCCCGCACGCGGCACAACAGCTATTTCGTCGGCTCAATGATTTCCTGGCCGCCCATGTAGGGCACGAGAACCTTGGGAACCACGATGGAGCCGTCCTTCTGCTGGTAATTTTCCATGATGGCCACCAGCGAGCGGCCGGTGGGCAGGCCGGAACCGTTCAGCGTATGCACCCACTCCGGCTTGCCGCCCTTGGGACGGAAACGGATGTTGGCGCGGCGGGCCTGAAAATCGACGCAGTTCGAGCAGGACGAAATCTCGCGGTACGTCCGCTGGCCGGGCAGCCACACTTCCACGTCGTAGGTCTTGCAGGCGGAGAAGCCCATGTCCCCGGCGCAGAGCGTGATGGTGCGGTACGGCAATTCGAGGCGCTCCAGCAGGGTTTCGGCGCTGCGGCGCATTTCCTCAAGATACTTGAAGGAGTCGTCGGGGTGCGTGATGTACACCATTTCGACCTTGGTGAACTGGTGCTGGCGGATGTAGCCGCGCGTGTCCTTGCCCGCCGAACCCGCTTCCGAACGGAAACAAGGCGTCTGGGAACAATACCGCTTCGGCAGGGCGTCCTCGTCAAGGATCTCGTCGGCGTGCAGGTTGGTCACCGGCACTTCGGCGGTGGGGATCAGATAATATCCCCAATCCGCAACCTTGAAAAGATCTTCCTCGAACTTGGGAAGCTGGCCCGTGCCCTGCATGGTCTTGCGGTTGACCATGAGCGGGGGCAGGATTTCGGTGCGGCCCTGCTCATGGTGGAAATCAAGATAGAAGTTTACGAGCGCGCGTTCGAGGCGGGCGGCCCAGCCCCACGACACGGTGAAGCGGCTGCCGGCGAGCTTGGCCCCGCGCTCGAAGTCGAGGCCGCCGTTATCGTTGCTCAGATCCCAGTGGTTCTTCACTTCAAAATCAAATTCGCGCGGCGTGCCCCAGCGGTGCACTTCCACATTGTCATTCTCATCCACACCGTCGGGGACGGAGGCGTCAGGGATATTCGGCACGGTAAGCATCCAGTCCGCGAGTTCGGCCTTCACCGCTTCGGTGGCGCCGTCCAGCGCGCTGATGCGGGAGGAAAGATCGGAGAGGCTGGCGATGAAGGCTTCGGCGTCTTCCCCATTGCGCTTCAGGCGGGCCACTTCAGCGGAGGCGCGGTTGCGTTCGGCCTTGAGCGCCTCCACCTGCGCGAGCAGCTCGCGGCGCTTATTGTCGAGTTCTTCAAAAGTACGCATGCTCAAGGGAGAATGGCGCTTCGCAAGAGCGGCGGCCACCACTTCGGGATTTTTCTGCAACAGTTTGAGATCCAGCACTTTCAGCGCTCCTTGTCTTCCTATATGAAGGGAAAAACCGCCGGCCCGCACACGGCGTCCGGGGATGGGGAACCAAAACACGGCAAACCCACGGCGGGGCTCCCCTCCGCCGCGATACCCCGCGTCGGAAGGCTTTCCGCTCCGGCGTTTTGAATCTTCCAGTCTAGACAAGTTGGTATATGCCGTCAACCGAATGGAGGCATGCCGCCCGGCCCAGCCGCTTCGGATTGCATCCCGCCCGCAAACAGGGTATTGTCTTCCATTCATCAGACAGTCCTTTCGGAGGTTCATCATGTCCATACTGATCCGTCGCTTTGCCTTGCTTGCACTGACGCTGGTCACGCTGACGCTCCTCGCCGCCTGCGGCCCGAGCAACAACGTGCGCCTCATCTACAACACGAATACGAGCGCCGTCCTCCCCCTGCCAGGTTCGCCCAGCGTCGCCGTAGTCATGTTCAATGACGAAAGGGCCCGCCAGTACATCGGGGAACGCAAGGACGGCTCGGTGTTCACCGCCAGCTCCACCATCGCCGACTGGTTCAGCCGTTCGCTCGCCGACGAACTCGGACGCCAGGGCGTGCAGGTTTCTTTCGCCTCCACGCTGGAACAGGCCCGCGCCGCCAACCCCACGTACATCGTGACCGGCACCATCACCGATGTGTGGCTGCAGGAACAGAGCGCGACCCGCGTGCAGTGCACCATCAAGGCCAAGGTATCCCTCTCCAACAAGAAGGGCGTGCTCTATTCCGAAAACCTGAGCTCCTCGCAGGAGCGCCAGTTCATCCCGTCCTCCTCCGCCGTCGAAAGCCTGCTGTCCGACACGCTCAAAGACCTGCTGGTTCCGGCCGCCAAGAAGATCCAGAGCCAGATCCATTAAGCCCTGAGGCTTTATCGATGAAAGACAAGGGGAGAGGAAAACCGTTTCCTCTCCCTTTTCCGTTTCCAACCCTGCCGACGGGCCGCCCGTCACGGTGACGCCATGCGAGAGGAACCCTGCAAGACCTACGGCCATCTTTTCCCTGCCGATCAGCGCACCGCGGACGCCGTGGGCGCCGTGCTGTCCGATTGGAACATCCCCGAATGCACCGAGCTGGAAGGCGATGTTTTCCGCATCAGCTTCGAGGGCGTCTTTTTCCCCCTGGACGATGTGCTGGACGCCCTGCGCCCTTTGCTTTGCGCGGAAAGTTCCGGTAAAATCGACCTGATCGACATGGAAGCCTGGACACTGACGCGCGCGACCTTTTCCGGCACGGAAATAACGGCCAAAACCGTGGGCCTCAACCATGTGCTGGCCTATTCCGGCCACTGACGGCCCCTTTTCATCAGCGGCGTTTGCCTATACCTTGTCGGCGCGGATTCCTTTCTTCCGGCATGACGCGCCGCAAGACGCACGGGCTGCAACGGAATACAGCCGTCCCGCTTTCATCAGGAACACATATTCATCAATCCTGCCTCCCGGATCGCGCGGCATGCGCCCGTCCGGATCAGGAAAACAACGAGGATCGCATGAAAGTCTATCTCATCGGCGCCGGCCCAGGCGACCCCGGCCTGCTGACCATCAAGGGCAAGGACATTCTCGAAAAGGCCGATGTGGTCGTGTATGACTACCTCGCCAACGATGCCCTGCTCGGCTATGCCCGCCCCGACGCGGAACGCATTTACGTCGGCAAGGTCGCCGGGAACCACGCGCTCCCGCAGGACGGCATCAACAGGCTCATCATAGAAAAAGCCAAAGAAGGCAAAACCGTCGCCCGGCTCAAGGGCGGCGACCCCTACATCTTCGGCCGGGGCGGAGAAGAGGCCGAGGAACTGCTGGACGCGGGCGTGCCGTTCGAGGAAGTCCCCGGCATCTCCAGCACCATCGCGGGCCCGGCCTATGCGGGCATCCCTTTGACGCACCGCAATTTTTCCTCGTCCGTAACGCTCATCACCGGGCACGAAAACCCCGACAAGCCCGGCTCCGTCCACAACTGGAAGGCCCTCGCCGCCAGCGCGAACACCCTCGTGTTCGTCATGGGCATGAAGAACCTGCCCGACATCGCCCGGAACCTCATTGAAGCGGGCCTCTCCCCCGACACCCCGGCGGCCCTCGTGCACTGGGGCACCACGGCGAAGCACCGCAGCCTCGCCGCTACCCTTGGGACGCTCCACGAGGAAGGGGTCAGGCAGGGCTTCACCAACCCCTCCGTCATCATCGTGGGCAAGGTCGTCACCCTGCGCGGCCGCCTGAACTGGTTTGAACAGAAGCCCCTGCTCGGCCGCAGCGTGGTCGTGACCCGCGCCCGCGAACAGGCCAGCGGGCTTGCCGCGCAGCTTGCCGATCTCGGCGCCGAGGTCATCCAGTTCCCCACCATCGACATCAAGCCGCTCGAAGACTATTCCGGCGTCGATGCCGCCGTCCGCAGCCTCGGCGCGTACGACTGGCTCATCTTCACCTCCGCCAACGGCGTCAAATGTTTCTGGGAGCGCCTTGAAGCGCAGGGCCTCGACGCCCGCGCCCTGTACGGCCTGCGCGTGGCGGCCATCGGCCCGGCTACGGCGCAGGCCGTGCGCGACCACGGCATCGCGCCCGACTTCGTGCCCGAAGCCTACATTGCGGAAAGCGTCGCCGAGGGGCTTATCCAACTGGGCATGGACGGCAAGAAAATCCTCCTGCCCCGCGCCCGCGAAGCCCGCGAAGTGCTGCCCGAAGAGCTCCGCAAGGCCGGGGCGCAGGTCGACGTGCTGCCCGTCTACGAAACCGTGCCCGCCGCCGCGCGCCGTGACGAAGTGCTCCAGCGCCTTGAAGCCGGGACCCTCGACGCGGTGACCTTCGGCTCCTCGTCCACGGTGGACAACTTCTTTGCCCAGATCCCCGCCGACACCATCCGGCATCAGCCCGAAGGCAAGCGCGTGAAGTTCGCCAGCATCGGCCCCGTGACCACCAGGACGCTCGCCAAGTACGGCTTTGCCTGCGACATCCAGCCCGGTGACTTCACCATCCCCGCGCTGGTCAAGGCGCTGGCGGCCTATTACGAAAAGCGGGGGGCCTAGCCATGTCCTTGAAACTCGCCGTCCTCGCCTCAGGCAGCGGCACGAACTTTCAGGCGATGGTCGACGCCGTCCGGCGCGGCGCGCTGGACGCCGACATCCGCCTTGTGATCTGCAACCGGCCCGGCGCAAAGGTTATCGAGCGCGCCAAGGCCGCCGGGATCATCTGCGCCGTGATGGATCACAAGCTGTGGCCGAGCCGCGAAGCCTATGATCTCGCGGTGGCGGACGCCATCCTGAAATCGGGGGCGGATACCGTAGCCCTTGCCGGGTACATGCGTATGCTGACGCCGGGTTTCCTGAATGCGTTCCCGCATCGCGTGGTCAACATCCATCCCGCCCTGCTGCCCTCCTTCCCCGGCATCCACGGCGCGGCGGACGCGCAGGCATGGGGCGTGAAGATTACAGGCTGCACCGTGCATCTTGTCGATGAGATCATGGATCACGGCGAGGTGATCATACAGGCCGCCGTGCCCGCCATCGCGGGCGAGCCGCTCGACGATCTCCAGAACCGCATCCACGAGCAGGAACACCGCATCTATCCGCAGGCGCTCCAGTGGCTTGCCGAAAACCGGATCAAAATGGACGAAGACGGGCGCTCCCTGCATCTCCTGCCCGGCTCCCGCCCCCTCGCCGCCCCCTCCCCCGGCGTGCTCGTCAGCCCGCCGCTTGAGGAAGGCTTTTAAGGGATGAGGGAACATTGACATGATGCGGAGGGGAGAAGGAGGCTTTTCAAAAGGTTCTGTCATAGTACATGGTTGTTTCATCTTCAGAGCGCGGTGAACATACGGCCTTTTATCCAAGTTTCCCATTGAAGGAATCCACGGCCAAGGCATTTGGCTGGTTATTCCTTTGGAACTTTAAGGAAAAAGCATCAACCGTTTTCTATGGCACAGCCTTTCAAAAAAGCGCCCCTCCCCTCCGCCTTCAAACGGCCCTTCCCTATCCCAAGGCTTTCGTATGAAAGCTCCATCCTCCAGTTATGCAGGACGCCGGAGCCTTTCCGATCCGCAGAGAAATAAGGCTCCACGCGCCCGCCAAGGCTTGATGCAGCACAAGGAACACGTTAAAGAACCTCCATATTCAAGCCCTCAGGAGGCACTCGTATGCACGCCTATCTCCGCTCGCTGGCTCTGGGCCTCGCCCTGCTGCCCGCCGTCCCCGCCTTCGCCGCCGACGCTCCGGCCAAAACCGACGCCGCCATCCCCAACAAGCCTACGCGCATCACCGAACGCAATACGCCGGTGGCCGTGGAATATGAAGGCAACGACAGCATCGGCTCCCGCCTCGCCACGCGCGTCAAGGAAACCCTCAACTCCAGCAACCTGTTTTCGCTTACTGATAAGGATACACCCAAAATCCGCATCCTCATCGCCACCCAGCCTGAATTCAAAGACCGTCCGGGCGTAGGCTCGGCCTATGCCGTCGTCTGGGTCTTCTCCCAGTCGGAGAACATCCTGCGCCATTATCTGACCCGCGAAGTCGGCGTCGTCACGCCGGATGAAATCAATGGGCTGGCCGCCAAGCTTGTTGAAGAAACCGACAGCCTCGCCACCCGCTACGGGTACCTGTTCCAGTAGTCGGGGCATACGCCGGGCATGAGCGTCATCACGCAGGCATTCAGCGACGCCTTCCAGCTTCTTGCGGGCGGCGACGAAGAAACATTCGCCGCGGTTCAGGCCACGCTGTCCACCTCTGGGCTCGCCATGCTCGGCTGCATCATCCCCGGCGTGCCGCTGGGCTTTCTGCTCGGCTATACCCGCTTTCCGGGCCGCAGCATACTCCGCATCCTTGTGGATACGGCCCTCTCCTTCCCCACCGTCGTGCTCGGCCTGCTGGTCTATCTCCTGCTTGCCCGGCAAGGGCCGTTCGCGGATTTCGAGCTGCTGTTCACCGTGCCCGGCATCGCCATCGGGCTGGCCCTGCTCGGCCTCCCCATCGTCATCGCCCACACCTGCCTCGCGGTGGAGCAGGCCGACAGGCTGCTTGCCCCCACGCTCCGCACGCTCGGCGCGGGGCCGTGGCAATTGCTGTTCTCCACAGTCCGGGAGCTGCGTTTCCACCTGCTCACGGCCTGCATCACGGCTTTCGGGCGCGTGGTTTCGGAAGTGGGCATCTCCATGCTGGTCGGCGGCAACATCAAATGGGCCACCCGAACCATCACCACTGCGATCACGCTCGAAACGGGCAAAGGCGATTATGCCCGCAGCATTGCGCTCGGCATCGTGCTCGTGGCGCTGGCGTTCGTCCTGAATATGGGCCTTGCCGCCCTGCGCCGGAGGATGGGCCCATGACCCCGCTCTTCCATCTGGAAAACATCGTCCGGGCCTACCCCGATCCCGCAAGCCGCGATCCCCATGCCGTCCGCACCGTCCTGAACCTTTCCGAACTGGACATCCGCGCCGGGGAAGTTCTGGGCATCCGGGGCCACAACGGGAGCGGCAAATCCACCCTGCTCCGCATCATCGCCCTGCTTGAGCCGCCGGACAGCGGCACCCTGCTTTTTGAAGGCAAGCCCGCCGGGGCCGGCGATCTGCATCTGCGCCGTCAGGTTACCCTCCTGCTCCAGACGCCGTATCTGCTCTCGCGTTCCGTAGCCTCGAACGTGGCTTACGGTTTGCGCGTCCGGGGCATCCGCAGCGCCCCCGAGCTTCAAAGCCGGATCGCCGCCGCACTCCTTGCCGTGGGACTCGATCCGGCCGTCTTCCTGCATCGCCGCCGCCATGAGCTTTCCGGCGGGGAATGCCAGCGTGTGGCCCTCGCCGCCCGTCTGGCCCTCCGTCCCAGAGTCCTTTTGATGGACGAGCCCACCGCCAGCGTAGACCAGCAGAGCGCCGAGCGCATTGCCCTCGCCGCGCGCCATGCTGCGGACTCCGGTTCCGCCGTCGTCGTCGTTTCCCATGACCACGAGTGGATCACGCCGCTCTCCGACCGCCTCGTCACGTTACGTGAGGGGAGGCTGATGGAGTGAAGAATCGGGGGAGGGGAGAAGGGAGCCTTTGAAAAGGCCCCCTTCTCCCCTCCCCCG